>JAKLHH010000583.1 GCA_022710245.1 Myxococcota bacterium | reverse complement strand
CGCAGTAACGACGGAGGGTGCGTAACGACGGAGGGTGCGGAGGGTGCGAAGGGAGCGAGCGCTACTTCGAGTTCCCGCCCGCCGAGGTGTTGGTGCAGTGGAGCACCAGCGTGGTGATGTTGTCCGTGCCGCCCGCGCGGTTGGCCTGGTCGACGAGCTCGGCGACCGCCTTCTCCAGATCCTCGCTGGTGCTGAGGATCTGCTTCATGTGCTCGTCGGAGATCATCCCCGAGAGCCCGTCGGAGCAGAGCAGGTACATGTCGCCGTCCATCACCTCGTCGGTGCGGATGTCCACCTGCACCGTGTCGCGCATGCCGAGCGCGCGGGTGATGACGTTCTTGTGCGGGAAGTTGCGCTCCTCCTCGGCCGTCATGTCCGGCTTGGCGTCCTTGTAGTCCTCGAGGAGGGAGTGGTCGCGCGTGACCTGCTCGAAGCCGCCGCCGCGCAGCCGGTAGCAGCGGCTGTCACCGACGTGGGCGATGTAGATCTTGTCGCCGTTGATCAGGCAGGTGACGATCGTCGTCCCCATGCCCTTGAAGCGGATGTCCTTCGACGCCGCCTCGTAGATCTTGAAGTTGGCGAGCTTGATCCCGCAGACGAGCCGGTTCTCGATGTAGCTCAGGCTGCGGTCCATCTTGTAGGGCCAGGTCGCGTCCTCGTCCTTGGTCCGCTGGTAGAACTCGCTCACGGTCTCGGCCGCGAGGCGGCTCGCCACCTCGCCCGAGCTGTGGCCTCCCATGCCGTCGGCCACGATGAAGAGTTGCTCGTCCTCCATGAGGCTAAAGTAGTCCTCATTGTGAGTACGCTTCATCCCTACATCGGTCTTTGCGGCGTAGCGGATTTTCATCAGCCGAACGCTGTAACCCTTGATAGGAGGTAAGAAATTACTGCAACGTGAAGCGAGTGTCAATCTTGGTTTCTCTCGTCGAGAAAGTGGCCGCAGCGAAGGTCGCGAACACGCCTCGCGCGCCCTGGCGCGCGGCAGGCGGTGTGGGAGATTCTCTGGCAGGGACCAGGCGACACGGTCGGGATGGCAGCAGAGAAGACAGCAAGACTTCACGGGATCGCGTGCGGCCTACTTGACATCTGTTCAGGTGTCCGGCAGGATGACCGCCTTGACACTCTTCCGGGCCCCAGCTTAGTACAGGGGACCCCTTCGGAGCCCCAGGCGCCATGCTCACGGCCGAGATCCTGACCACCGGAGACGAGCTGCTCCGGGGCGACGTGATCAACACCAACGCCGCCTGGCTGGCTACCCGCCTGAAGCAAGTCGGGCTCGAGCTCACCCGCGTCGTCACCGTGGGCGACGAGCTGGAGGGGCTGGTCCGCGCGCTCGAGGAGTCGCTCCCGCGCTGCGATCTGCTCCTCGTCAGCGGCGGGCTCGGACCGACCTCCGACGATCGCACGACCGAGGCGGTGGCGCGCGCGGCGGGGGCAGCGCCCCTGGAGCTCGACGCCGCGGCGCTGGAGGCCATGCGGGAGCGCTTCGCCCGCGGCGGCTACGTGCTCACCCCGAACAACGAGAAGCAGGCCTGGCTCCCTCGCGGCGCCGAGGTGCTGCGCAACCCGCGCGGCACCGCGCCGGGCTTCCTGCTGCGGGTGAGCCGCGAGGGCGGGCGCGTCTGCCGCGTGGCCTGCCTGCCCGGCGTGCCGCTGGAGCTGAAGGGGATCTTCGAGGAGGAGCTGCTGCCGCGTCTGCGCGCCGAGCTCTCGCTGGCGCCCGCGCTGCTCCGCTCCCTCAACGTCTTCGGCCTCGGCGAGTCGCAGCTGGACCACCGGCTCGCCGACCTCCTCGCGGCGGTCCCCGCCGGCAGTCGCGGCGCCGCCCAGGTTGGGCGGTCGGGCGTAGCTGCCGCGACGAATGACTGCCAGGTCACGCTGCACTACCGCACCTCCTTCCCCGAGAACCGCGTCATCGTCGTGGTACGGCCGGGGGCCGGCGGGGTGGAGGAGGCCACGGCGCTGCTCGCCCGCCTCGAGGCCGAGGCGCGCGCGCGCCTGGGCCGCCACGTCTTCTCCGTCGACGAGACGACCTTCAGCGAGGCCGTCGTCGGCGCCCTCCGCGCGGCCGGCGCCACCGTCGCGCTGGCCGAGAGCTGCACGGGCGGCCTGGCCGGCGACCTGATCACGCAGGCCTCGGGGAGCTCCGAGGTCTTCGAGCTCTCCGCCGTGACCTACTCGAACGCCTGCAAGCAGAAGCTCCTCGGCGTGCCCGAGGCGGTCCTCGCCAGCGCCGGGGCGGTGAGCCGCGAGTGCGTGGAGGCGATGGCGCGCGGCGTGCGCGCGCTCGCCGGCGCCACCTACGGGGTGGCGATCTCCGGGATCGCCGGGCCGGGCGGGGGCAGCGAGGAGAAGCCGGTGGGGACCGTGCACTTCGCGCTCGCCTCGGCGAGCGGCGTGCGCCACCTGCACCGCGTCTTTCCCTTCGAGCGACAGCGCGTGAAGCAGATCTCCGCCTACACCGCGCTGGCGATGGTGCTCCACGAGCTCCGCGGCGAGTGGCCAGCGAGCGGCGACCCGCTCGAAGGCCGCTGGGCCGCGAAGAGGACCTGATGAACCCCACCCCACCTGCACGTCCGCAGAGCCCGCACGTCCACCGCGTCCGCGCCTTCATCGCGGTGACCCCGCCCATCGCGACCATCAACCAGGTCGGCGACGTCCAGGCCGAGCTGCGCGCCCGCGCGCGCCAGGCCGGCCTCAAGGTGGGCTGGGTCGCGCTCGCGAACCTCCACGTCACCCTCAAGTTCCTCGCCGAGATCCCCGAGGAGAGCGTCTACGCGGTGCGCGATCTCCTCGGCGACCGCCTGGCGGGCCGCGCGGGGTTCCACCTGCGCCTGAGAGGCCTCGGCGCCTTCCCAAGCCGCACCGCGCCGCGGGTGCTGTGGATCGGCGTCGAGAGCGAGGGCGAGGCGTTGCCGCACCTCGCGGGCGAGGTGGACGGCTGGCTGGGCGAGCTCGGCTTCGCCCGCGAGAAGCGCGCCTTCTCGCCGCACCTCACGCTCGGCCGCGTCAAGGGCGGGGCGGCCGACGTGCTGGAGGGCCTGGAGTCGACCGACCTCGGCAGCTGCGCGGTGAGCGAGGTCGTGCTCTATCAGAGCGTGCTCAAGCGGCAGGGACCCGAGTACACCCCGCTCGCGCGCATCCCGCTGCGGCCCCCGCCGCGCGCCGCCGAGGCGCCACGCCCGGATCCGGGCGCGGCCGTCGACCGCGGCGCGGCGCCCGCGGGCGAGACCGAAACCGAGACCGAGACCGAGACCGAGTAGAGGAGACTAGCAGCCATGGCCACTGAGACCGTCAATCGAGAGAAGGCGACCGAGCTCGCCAACCGGGAGAAGGCGGTCGACCTCGCCGTCAGCTCGATCGAGAAGCAGTTCGGCAAGGGGTCGATCATGAGGCTGGGCGACGGGGACGCGCTCACCCAGGAGGTGAAGGTGATCCCGACCGGGTCGCTCGGCCTCGACATCGCGCTGGGGGCCGGCGGGCTCCCGCGCGGCCGCGTCGTGGAGGTCTACGGACCGGAGTCCTCGGGCAAGACCACGCTGGCGCTCCACGTCATCGCGCAGGCGCAGCGGCTGGGCGGCATCTGCGCCTTCATCGACGCCGAGCACGCGCTCGACGTCAACTACGCGCGCAAGCTCGGGGTGAAGACCGACGATCTCCTCGTCTCCCAGCCCGACTGCGGCGAGCAGGCGCTCGAGATCGCGGACATGCTCGTGCGCTCGAACGCGATCTCGGTGATCGTCATCGACTCGGTCGCGGCGCTCACCCCGCGCGCCGAGCTCGAGGGCGAGATGGGCGACTCGCACATGGGCCTGCAGGCGCGGCTGATGAGCCAGGCGCTGCGCAAGCTCACCGGCACCATCTCCAAGAGCGAGAGCCTGGTCATCTTCATCAACCAGATGCGCATGAAGATCGGCGTCATGTTCGGCAACCCGGAGACCACCACCGGCGGGCAGGCGTTGAAGTTCTACGCCTCGGTGCGGATGGACATCCGCCGCATCGGCGCGATCAAGCAGGGCGAGGAGGTGATCGGCAACCGCACCCGCGTGAAGGTGGTGAAGAACAAGCTCGCGCCCCCGTTCCGCGAGGTGGAGTTCGACATCATGTACGGCGAGGGCATCAGCGCCGAGGGTGACGTGCTCGACCTCGCCTCGAACCACAACGTGGTCGAGAAGAGCGGCGCCTGGTACTCCTTCGACGGCGAGCGGATCGGCCAGGGGCGCGAGAACGCCAAGCAGTTCCTGCGCGAGCACCCGGAGATCACCGACCAGATCCGGCAGCGCGTGCTGGCCAAGGCCGGCGTGCTGAAGGAGGCCGCCAAGCCCGCCGCCGAGGCGCCCGCGGCCGTCGAGGAGAAGGACGGCAACGGCAAGGGCAAGAAGAAGCAGTAGCGGTCCCGCCCGCGGCGCTGCCGTCGCCGCGCGGCGCGGTCGCATTGCTCCACCCCTCAGGAGCTGCCATGATCTCTGCGACGTGGACGAAGCACGCGGCCCTCGCGCTCCTCCTCGCGGGCTGCGGACACACGCCCGCGGGCCCTGCCAGCCCGGCCGATCGCGAGGCAGCGATGGCTCGCGCGCGCGAGGCCGTGGAGAAGCTCCGCGGCGGCCTGATGCGGGAGCTCACCGCCGCGCTCAAGCAAGGCGGTCCGGCCGCCGCGATCGCGGTCTGCGCCGAGCGCGCCCCCGCCATCGCAGCGGCGAGCGGGGACGCGACGCTGCGGATCGGCCGCACCAGCCAGCGCCTGCGCAACCCGAGGAACGCACCGCCGCCCTGGGTCGCCCCGCTCCTCGAGGAGTACGAGAAGAACCCGGGCCTGGCGTCCTCGGCGCGGATGCTGGGTCCCGCGCGGATCGGGTACCTGGAGCCGATCCGCACGGCCACACCCTGCCTCAGGTGCCACGGCACCGCCCTCGCGGCTGACGTGGAGGAGCAGCTCGCGAAGCGCTACCCGCGCGACCGCGCGACGGGGTTCGCGGCCGGTGACCTCCGCGGGCTCTTCTGGGTCGAGGTCGACCTGCCGCGCCGCCGCTGAGTGATGAAGGGCGGACTAGCCCTTCATCGCTGAGCCTCCGCAGGAGGCGAGCAGGGCAACTTGCGGCGGTCTCATCCCGGGGCCGAAGGCCGTGAGGACCGCAATTGCTCCAGGGAGGGGCAATGCGCCCTTCATCGCTGAGCCTCCGCAGGAGGCGAGCAGGGCGAATTGCCCAGCACGCTGCGCGATCTCGCCCGCCGAACGGAGACCGCGCCGCCGGGCCGGGCCGCGATCTCATGCCCTTCGTGACCTCTCGCTGCTCGGCCAGGTGGCCCCCTCCTTGCACGTCGGCGGGACTTCGCGCGTCGCGACGCAGCGTCGGGCGGGCGACAGACCACGTTCGGAGTGCGCCAGGCGCTCCGACCCAAGCCAAGGAGGAGACCATGGCTGACTTCAACGAGAGGATCCGCGAGATGGGTCAGCAGACCTTCGCCAACGCCACGCAGACGACTCAGAACGCCGCGGGCATGTTCAACCGCGCGATGCAGGACTTCTACTCCATCGGGCTCTCCGTGCGCCGGTTAAACCGGCGGGGTGTTGTGAATGAAAGAGTCATACGTTGAAGGGCTAGCGACCCACGACGG
>JAKLHH010000582.1 GCA_022710245.1 Myxococcota bacterium | reverse complement strand
CGGTGCAGAGCTCCTCGGTGGCGCAGGTGCTCGCGCACTTGGCCGCGGCCGGGCCGGGGCAGTCGGGCGGCCCGTCGGGCGCGGCGTCAGCGGGCTGCACCTGGCCGTCCTTGTACTGCGTGCCGGTGTCGTAGGTGTAGATGGTCCGGTCGGCGGTCGAGCCGAGGTCGTAGTTGGGCCAGAGGATCCCGTCGTACTTCTTGCCCGCCTCCGGGTAGGTGTAGTGGGGTGGCATCGGATCGTTGTTGTGGCAGGCCGCCAGCGACAGGAGCAGCACGGCTCCGAGCGCGAGCGCGAGCGAGCACGAGGCATGAGGCTTCATCGAGCTCCTCCTCCCTTTCCTGATCCGCTGCGTGAGGATCATCATAGCCCAGCTCGGGCGGGCGGGACGAGGGCCTCCGCGCGCCCACCACGGGGGCCGCCATGCCGCGCTGTGTTGTCGAGGACCGAGCGCAGCAGCTTCACCATCCCCTGCACCTGCCGCTCCGGGCTCAGGCGGCCGGGCGCTTCCAGCGTGTAGCTCAGCGGCGCGCCGCGGCTCGCCATGAAGCTCTTCAGCGTCCCCTCCGTGTCGGTGCCAGCGCCACCGAGCGCGTGCAGCTGGTAGACGCCGACCGACGGCGATGCGGGCGGCGCGTCGAGGAGCGCGCTGGTCCGCATGGCGCCGAGCGACCGTCGGCTGAGCAGGCCGTCGTCCGCGGCGCGGATCAGGAAGAAGCCGTCCTTGCCGGCGGCGCCGTGGAGATCGACGAACAGATCGTAGCGCTCGCCCGCGAGCGTGCCGGCGATCGCCTGCATCGTCGGCACCGGGCTCCCCTCGTGGGCCTCGCGGTTGAGGTCGAGGCCGTCCGGCGTCCTGCGCGCGCCCACGCGGTTGAGGAGCGGGAGCACGGTGATGCGGAAGCGGGTGCGCAGGTGGCGATCGTGGAGCGCGCGCTCGATCAGCGCGAGCGCCGCGGCGGGTCCCACCGTCTCGTTGCCGTGCACGCCGGCGCTGATGAGGACGCGGAGCGGCGCGGGACCGCCGCGCGGCGGCTCGCAGGGCAGGTCGACGCGGTAGAGCGGCAGCCCGTCGGCGGCGCTGCCGAAGCGGGTGACGCGCGCGCCGCGCTCGCCGAGCGACTCGATCCGCCGCAGGGTGGTCGCCTCGTCGAGGGGCACCTGGCGGGGCTCGCCGAGCAGGCGGCGCTCGCGCCGGTCGGGCGGCCCCTGCGCGAGGCGGCGGCCGACCTCGCGGTCCCAGCCATGAGACCACCTCTCGCGTAGCGCGACAGCCTCGCGGCGCTGCCGCGCCTCGGCCGCGCCGCTCGAGGCGACGAGCAGCACGAGGGCGAGGCCGAGGCCGAGGGCGAGGGCGGGGGCGAGGCCACTGCTGCGTGCTGGACACATGGCAGGAGGATCTTCTTCACGGGATGTGCCAGATCCCGGGGAGACGCGGCGCCGGGAAGCGGTCGAGATCCCACAGGCAGCCGCGTCAGGGTGGGGGCTCGATGCAGCAAAGTGGACAGGCCCGTGGCCAGCTCGTGGTATGAATAGGCGAGGAGGTCACCATGTCGCTCCGCGCTCGCCTCGGCCTGCTCCTGCTCGCGCTCATCCTCGCTTCCCTCGCCGGCTGCTCGCACCCGGTGCAGGTGCTCTCGGTCCCGCCGCCCACCGCGTACCGGACGCTGGGCATGCTCTCGGGCCAGGGAGAGAACGAGTCCTCGGCCATCTCGCAGGTCATCGAGCAAGCGAGCCGGATGGACGCCGACGCGGTGGTCATCGTCGGCCGCCGGCCGGTCGGCTCGGTGCTGATCGTCACCGCGAAGGCGATCAAGTACCTGGGCCCGCCTCCCGGCGCGAACCCCGAGCCCGCGGGCCCGGGCGCCCCGCCGCCGCCTCCGCCGCAGGGTGCCCCCGCGCCGCAGGGCGCCCCCGCGCCGGACCCGTTCTAGACCCAGAACAAGCGCATCTCGCCTACTGCGGCGGGCGATACCGTCGGCGATGCGGCGTCGCAATTGCGGGTCCTCGCGGCCTGCGGCCGCTCCGGGATGAGACCGCCGCAATTCCTCGGCGTACCGCAAAGTACGCCTTCCTCGGCGCTCCTTGCCTCCCCTCGGTCTCCCCCGCCTCGCTACGGCTCATGCGCTTGTCTTGGGTCTAGAGCGCACCAGCGCTCCGCTCAGCACCCCGCACTGCAACCACCCCGCCCCAGCAGACTCGGAGGGGGCATGGCTCCCGGATCCGCCACGGACGCCGGACGAGCCCCTGAGCGCCATACCCCACCCGTGTGATCGCAGGTACTTGGGGGCCGCCTCCGGAGCACGGCCGCGGGCACGAAACGTGAAATCTCCGGTGGAACCGGAGAGCCCCATGACGACCAAGCTGGCACTCGCCCTCGTCCTCCTGCCCCTCCTCGCCCAGGCCGCCGAGCCGCGGCAGCGCCCCGGCCTCGACGAGCGGATCCGCCGCTCGGCGGTGGCGGTGGCGAAGCACCTGCGCACGCAGGGAGCGCCGTCGGTCGAGGTGCGTGGTCGCGTGCAGCAGGTGATGGTGACGCAGGTGAAGGCGCAGCGCGCGCGTCAGGAGCTCGAGGCGATGCAGCGCGCCGGGCTCAGCGTCCCCTACCGCGAGGTGCGGGCGTTCGTCGACCGCGAGTTCGAGGCGTTCGTCCGCGGGTTCGAGCGGCCGGTGGGCTGGGACGGCCTCACGGCGGGCAAGCAGTTCGGCGTCTTCTTCAAGCAGCTGAAGAGCTCCTTCGCGACCCGGCAGACCTTCCCCTCGAACTGGCAGCTCCTCGACGCGCCGTCGAAGGTGCAGGTCGCGCGCTGCTTCGCCGGCAACTGCGCGCTCGCCGCCGCGCCCGCCGAGCTCGACAAGTGGCTCAAGCTCACCGGCACCGCGGCGCCGGCCGCAGCGCGCCAGCTCTCCTCGATGGAGGCCATGCTGCGCACCGCGGCGGGCGGCGCCGCGCCCGCGCCGAAGCGCTACTACGGCCCGGAGACCGCGAAGGCGATCGAGAACTTCCGCATCACCGGCCAGCGCGTGCCGCAGGACATGATCGCCAGCGTGGCGGAGATCAAGGCCGCCGCCGCCATCGCCAACATGCGCACCGGCCGCCTCGACCGCAAGCTCGGCGGCGCCATCATCCGCGCCGCGCGCGAGGTCAAGGCGGGCAAGTTCAATGACCAGTTCGTCACCGACCCGATCCAGGGCGGCGCGGGCACCTCGGTCAACATGAACGTCAACGAGGTGATCGCGGCGCGCGCCTCCGAGCTCCTCAGCGGCCGCGTCGGCGACTACACGGTGGTGCACCCGAACGACCACGTGAACATGGCGCAGTCGACCAACGATGTCTACCCGACAGCGGCGCGCCTCACCGCCTACCGCCGCCTGGAGAGCCTGCTCGGCTCCTACACGCTCCTGGTCAGCGAGCTGAAGGCCAAGGCGAAGGAGTACGCGAAGCTGCCCAAGCCGGGGCGCACGCACCTCGAGGACGCGGTGCCGATCATGCTGGGCCGCGAGTTCGGGGCCTACGCCGCGGTGCTCGAGCGCGACGTCCGCGACATCAAGGTGGCGATGAAGGGCCTCACCTCGGTGAACCTGGGCGCGACCGCGGTCGGCACCATGATCAACGCCGAGCCCGCCTACGTGAAGAACGTGGCCAAGGTGCTCGCGACCATCACCCGCGTGCCGGTCCGCCGCAGCCGCGACCTCGTCGACGCCACCCAGAACGTCGACGCGCTGACCCGCGCCCACGCCACCCTCAAGGTCTCCTCGACGAACCTGATCAAGATCTGCAACGACCTGCGCCTGATGAACTCCGGCCCCCGCGCCGGCCTCGCCGAGATCACGCTCCCCGAGCAGCAGAAGGGCTCCTCGATCATGCCGGGCAAGGTGAACCCGGTGATCGCCGAGGTGATGAACCAGATCAGCTACCAGGTGCAGGGCAACGACGTCGCGGTGAACCTCGCCGGGCAGAACGCGCAGTTCGAGCTGAACCAGATGGAGCCCGTGCTGGTGCATAACCTCCTCACCTCGATCCAGATCATGGACCGCGGCACGCGCACGCTGGCCGAGAAGGCGGTGCGCGGCCTGAAGGCGAACGACGAGAATTGCCTGCGGGGCGCCCGGCAGATGCTGGGCCTCGCCACCGCGCTGGTCCCGCGGCTCGGCTACGACCGCTCGGCGGCGGTGGCGAAGGCCGCGCTGAAGACCGGCAAGACGCTGCAGGAGGTGGTGATCGAGGCCGGGGATCTCGACGCGGGTGAGGCCGCGCGGCTCCTCGATCCGGCGCGCATGGCGCGCGGCGGCGTCCTCAAGTAAGCTCCCGTCCAGCGTTGCCATGCATCGGAGGCTGAGATGGGCCAGCGCGTCGACGCCCGCGACGTCCTCGACCCCAACGCGAGGACCAGGCGTACGGTCCCGGGGACCATCGTCGGTGAGTTCCGGCGCGCCGGAGCCGACCCCTGGGACGACTACGAGTTCCACTCCACCCCGCCGACGCCGACCGAGGTGCGGCCGGGGCTGGAGATCCAGCTCGAGCCCCGCAGCGTGCAGTTCCGCCTCCGCCGCGAGGGCAAGGTGCTGCGGATCGCCTGGGAGCCGAGCGACGAGGAGCGGGAGCGGGCCGGGAGCGAGGCGCCGTCGGCGCTGCGCCGGGTGTTCCTCGAGGAGTACGCGGAGAGCTACCAGGAGCAGGCGGGTCGGGGCGAGGCCGCGGTGATCGTGCGCAAGCTCCAGGACTCGTAGCAGGCCCCTGCGCCTCCACGCCTCCGCTCACCCGTGCACGAACGACCGCGAGCGCTCGTTGACAACGCCGCCTCCTCGCACGACACTCGAAGCTCGTAAATCACTCATTCCCGGCAGGTGGTCATGCAGCGCTTCTTCTCCTCGACCGAGGTCGGCGCGCTGATCGGCGCGGACAGCTCGAGCATCAACCGCTGGATCGACGCGGGTCAGCTGCGGGGCTTCCGCACGCCGGGAGGGCACCGGCGCGTGCAGGCGCGCGACCTGCTCGCGTTCCTGCGCGAGCGGGACATCCCGGTGCCGGACGAGCTCCGCGACGGGCGGCGCTCGCTGCTGCTCCTCGACGCCAGCGAGCCCGCGCTGCGTGCGCTGCGCAAGGCGCTCCTCCGCGCGCGCGAGGACCTCGAGATCGAGACCTGCACCTCGGGCCTCGACGCGCTGATCCTCCTCGGCGCGCGGCGTCCCGACGTGCTGCTCCTCGACGTGCAGCTCCCCGGGGTCGACCCGGCCGAGCTCTGCCGCCGGGTCAAGGCCACGGCCGAGACGGAGGAGACGCTGGTCATCGCCTGCGCGACCCGCGTGACGCCGCAGCTCGAGGCGAAGCTGCTCGAGGCGGGGGCGGCGGCGGTGCTCGCCAAGCCGATCAAGGCGGCGGCGGTGATCTCGCTCATCGCGTCGTAGCTGCCGCTCTTCGTCTGCGTTTAGCGTCACGAGCAGCGCTGACCTCAGTGCCTTTGCGTCGAAGTTCCCTCAATGCGCCACCAAGCGAGGACCGCTCGTCCGCGGACCCTCGGCGAGCGCCAGGAGCGCGTGCTCCACGCCGGCGACCGACGCTCGGCGAATCGGCCCCAGCCGCTCGTCGCGCCCAGCGTTCTCCAGGTGAGGTCCGC
>JAKLHH010000581.1 GCA_022710245.1 Myxococcota bacterium | reverse complement strand
GCGGGCGGGCGCGGGCCGAGCAGGTGGCCAGCGGGGCAGCGCGGCTGCGCGCGGCGGACCTCGACCGGATCGTGCTGCAGGCAGTGGTCGCCGGGCTGGAGGGCTTCCTGCGCGAGGACGCTCGCCCAGCCTGGGCGAGGACGCGGAGCTTCACGGCGCACGTCGGCGCCGTCCGGGCAGCGGAGCGCGCGGCGGCGTCATCCCGCAACCGCTTCATCGAGTCGAACCTCGGGCTGGTGGTGACCATCGCCCATCGCTTCACCGGCTACGGCATGCCGTTCCCAGACCTCATCCAGGAGGGCAACCTCGGGTTGATCAAGGCGGTGAGCCGCTTCGACCATCGACGGGGCTACCGCTTCTCGACCTACGCGAACTGGTGGATCCGGCACCTGATCACCCGCGCCATCCAGGACAAGTCGCGGACGGTGCGCGTGCCCGTGCATGTCCTCGAGTCGAGCCAGCGCATCGCGCGGGTGCAGCGGCAGCTCACCGCGCAGCTCGGGCGGGCGCCCGAGTCGGAGCAGCTCGCCCGCGCCAGCGGCTTCTCCGAGCGCGAGCTCGAGGAGATCCGCACGCGGTCGCTTGGCTGGTCGGTGTCGCTCGACCAGCCCGTCGGCGAGGAGGAGGACCAGTCGCGCTTCGAGATCTTCCAGGACCCGGCCTCGGACGAGCCGTCGCCGGTCGCCGAGATCTCGGACCGGATGATCATCGACGAGGTCTCGCACCTGGTGCTGGATCTGCCCCCCCGCGAGGCCGACATCCTGCGCAAGCGCTTCGGCCTCGAGGACAACCGCGAGTGGACGCTGAAGGAGGTCGGTGCGCACTACAAGCTCTCCCGCGAGCGCATCCGGCAGATCCAGGACAACGCCCTCGGCAAGCTGCGTCGCAGCCTCGAGAAGCGAAGGGGGAACCGCCTCGCGGCGGCGTGACTCGTGTGGCTCGGTCCGGACCTGCACCAGGCCGCCACGGTGGGGACAGCCGTCCTCGAAAGGTTGACGAGCCAGGTCAGCAGACCTCAGCGGCGAATTGTCGCGGCGCCCCACACGTCGGGCGGTGGTGGGAAGCTGCCGCGACCAACAATTCGACCAGCGATGAAGGGCAAGATTCCCCGAACCGGGGACGTCAACGCCGGGCACTAACTCGCCGGATCCCGGAGTAGCTCCCCACTCCTCGACTCGATCCTGACCCGTACGTCCGGGTGCATCCCTGTGGTTTCGCGGGCTCCCCAGAAGGCTGGTGCGGTATGGAGGTTGCTATCAGTTGTAGCCGACGACCCGAGAACCGGAGCGGGGAGGGCGTATGGGTATCACCGTGCTGATGTACCACGGGATCGGCGACGAGGTCGCTGCCCACGCGGAGCTCCGCTATACCGTCGCGGAACAGTCCTTCGCCGCGCACCTCGAGGTGCTCGCCGGCCACCCCGTGGTGAGCGTCGACCAGCTGCTCGAGGGCCGCGCGACCCCTGGCTCGGTGGTGCTCACCTTCGATGACGGCGAGGAGACCGTGGCCACGCGGGCGCTCCCGCTGCTGGCGGCGCGCGGCGTACCGGCCGCGCTCTTCCTCACCACCGCCTGGCTGGGCACGCCTGGCTACCTCGACCCCGAGACCGTGCGCGGCCTCGCCGCGCGCGGCTGGACCATCGGCGCCCACGGACACACGCACCGCTACCTCTCCGATCTCGACGATCGCGAGCTCCGCGAGGAGCTGGAGACCTCGCGCGCCATCCTCGCCGCGGTGCTCGGCAGCCCCCCCGTGCACATGTCGCTGCCCGGCGGCCGCGGCGACTCGCGCGTGATCGCCGCCGTCCGCGCGGCGGGCTTCCGCTCGCTCTGCACCTCCGTCGTCGGGGTCAACGACGTCCAGCCGTTTCCCTTCGCGCTGCGACGCCTGGCCGTGCTGCGCGGGCTCGGCCCGGACGAGGTCGGCGCGCTCGCCGACGGACGCCGCGGCCTCCTCTGGCGCGAGCAGCTGCGCAAGGGGCTCCTCGACGGGGCCAAGCGCGTGCTTGGCAACGCCAGGTACCAGGACCTGCGCGGCCGCGTGCTCACCGTGCGGGCCGCGCTCCGGCACCGCCGCACCCGGACCGCGGCCTGACCGTCGCGTGACCGTGGTCGGCCCCCGGCGCGACCCTGCGCCGGGCGCGGTTGCAATCGTCCCCTCCCCGGAGTAACACACCCAGTCAACGGAGGAGACGATGTCCGAGCAGGCCACTCCGGCGCCGACCCGCGCCGGTGCCATCATCGGGATGGCGCTCACCTTCATCGGCGGCTACTTCCTCGGGGTCTTCACCTCGGGGCGCGAGGCGTCCATGGGGGATGCCGCGACCGTGAAGCGCGTGCAGGTGCCGGTCGGCCTCAGCCCGAGCCTGGGCCCCGACGACGCGCCGGTGACGATCGTGCAGTTCGCCGACTTCCAGTGCGGCTACTGCGGGCGCGCGGTCCCGCTGCAGAAGCGGATCCTGGCGGAGCTCGGCGGGCAGGTGCGCTGGGTCAACAAGCAGTTCCCGCTGGACTCGCACCCGCGCGCGCGGGAGGCCGCCCGCGCGGCCCTCGCCGCCCACGCCCAGGGCCGCTTCTGGGAGTACCACGACCGCCTCTTCGCCGGCCGCACGCAGCTCGCCACCGAGGAGCTGGTGGCGTTCGCGCGGGAGCTCGGGCTCGACGCCGCCCGCTTCCGCCAGGAGCTCGGCAGCGAGGCGCTCGGGCGCCTCGTCGACGAGGACCTCGAGGTCGGCCGCAAGGCGGGCGTGCAGGGGACGCCGACCTTCTTCATCAACGGTCGCAAGATCGAGGGAGCGCCCTCCTTCTCCGAGCTCGAGCGCATGATCCGCGACGAGATCGCCTACGCGGGGTCGCTGCTGCGCCGCGGGGTGCCGCGCGGTCGCCTCTACGAGGAGCTGACCCGGCCGCCCGCTGCTCCGCCCGCGGGCCCGACCCCCGCGACCGGCGCGCCCGCCGGGGCCGGCGCCGGCGCGGCGAGGCCGCAGCCGCCGCAGAAGCTGGCGACCGCGTCGGCGCGCCTGGACGCGATCTACCGCGTGCCGATCGGCGACGGTCCCGCGCTCGGCGGCGCCGACGCGCTGGTGACGGTGGTCCTCTACGGCGATCTGCAGTGCGAGAAGACCGCCAGCGTCGTCGGCTCGCTGACGCAGCTGCGCCGCGAGCTCGGCGAGCGCCTCCGCGTGGTCTGGAAGCAGTTCCCCCTGCGGCGTCACCCCCACGCGCGGCTGGCGGCGCAGGCCTCGCTCGCCGCGCACGCCCAGGGCAAGTTCTGGTCGTTCGCCGGACGCCTGCTCGCGGCGCGGGACGACCTCTCGCAGCCTGCGCTGCTGCGCCTGGCTGGCGAGGAGGGCCTGGAGGTCGCGCGCGTCCGCGCGGACCTCGCGGCTGGCCGCTTCGCCAAGGACGTGGAGCGCGATGAGGACGAGGCGGTGCGCTTCGGATCGATCGGGACGCCGACGCTCTTCATCAACGGGCGGGCGGTCCATGGCGCGCGGCCGCTGGACGAGCTCCGCCGCGTGATCCTCGAGGAGCAGGAGCGCGCCAAGGCCGCGCTCGGCGCCGGCGTGCCGAGGCCGCAGCTCTACCAGCACCTGACCGAGAAGGGCGCGCCGCGGGCCGAGCCGCCGCGCGCGGGAGCACAGGCGGGTTGAGCGATCTGCACCACGGGCTGCTGGCGGGCGCCTCGCGTCCCTCGCGTCCCTCCTCGCGTCCCCCCGGGGGGCTGCCGGCTGCGGCCGCGCTCGCGCTCCTGGCGGCGCTGCTGGCCGCGGTCGGCTGCGCCGACTCGAGGACCACCGCCCTCGTCGACCCGCGCGTCGATCAGGGGACGGCCGCGCCCGTCGAGACCTTCGTCCAGGGCGTCGGGCAGGTCGACGTCCTCCTCGTCGTCGACGACACCATCGGGATGAAGCCGGCGCAGGCGGCGCTGCTCGCCGCCACCGGACCCCTCCTCGTCGGGCTCGACGCGGCCCAGCTCGACTGGCGGATCGGGGTCATCTCGACCGACCTCGGGATCTATCCCTACTCGGGGCCGGGCTGCACCGTGCAAGGCGGCGGTCGCGGCGTCCTGCTGCGCGCGCCGCGCCTGAGCGGCTGCGTGCCCCCGACGGGCAGCTGGGTGACGAGGGCGACCCTGGACCCGAAGGGAGCCCTCGCCTGCATCGCCAGCCTCGGCGAGGAGGGCTGCGGCTTCGAGCAGCCGCTCGGCGCCACGCTCCTCGCCCTCGACCCGGCGAAGGCGCCCGCGGAGAACGCCGGCTTCCTGCGCGACGGCGCCGGGCTGCTGATCGTCTGGCTCAGCAACGAGGACGACTGCACGGCGAAGGACGCCAAGCTCTACGACCCCGACGCGCTCGCGCTCGGCGCCTGGACCGGTCACCGCTGCTTCGCCCAGGACATCGTCTGTACGGGCGAGGCGCCGGACGGCTCGCTGACCGGCTGCGCCTCGGGCAAGACCGCCTACCTGCGCCCGGTGCGCGAGCTCGCCGCGGCGCTCCTCGCGCTGCGCCCTGCCGGCGCGCTGCAGGCGGTGGCGGTCGTCGGTCCCGCCGCGCCGGTCAAGGTCACCGGGAGCGGCGCGGAGACCGCGCTCGAGCCGAGCTGCAGCGAAGGCGCGCTCAGCGCGCGACCCGCCCTCCGCTTCCATGAGCTGGCCCTGAGCCTCGCCGGCGCGGGCACGCTCGTCTCGCTCTGCGCGAGCGGGCTGGAGGGCGAGCTGGTCGCGGCCGCGACCCGCCTCGCCCGGCCGCCCTACCACTGCCTGCGGCACGCGCTGCGCGACCCGGCGCGCCCGGGCTGCGCGGTGACGGTGACCGCGAGCGGGCAGAGCTGGAGCCTGGCGCCGAGCGCCGCGGGCACCGCGGGCTACCACCTGATCCACCCGGTCAACGCGGGCTGCCCGGCGGGGGCGCTCGCCTTTGACCCGGGGGCCGAGCCGCCGGTGGGCGCCACCGTCGAGCTCCGCTGCGACTTCCAGGGCTCCTAGCCGAGCCCTCACCCGGGGAGGGGAGCGTGCGCGTTCGCCTTGACCAGATCGTCTCCGACACCAGCCTCGCCTACCGCGACGAGCTCGAGCGCTGGTCGGGCAGCGAGGCGCTGCTCGACTCGATCCGCCGCGCCGGGATGCTGAGCCCCGTGGTCCTCGTCGAGGACAGCGCTGGCCTGCTGCCCGTCGCGGGCTTCCGGCGGCTTTCGGCAGCCCGCCGGCTCGGCCTCGTCGAGGTGCCGGCGCGCCTCGCGCTCGCCGGCCGTGACGGGCTGGCCGGCCTCTTCCGCGCGGCCGTCGAGGAGCACGCGGGGCAGGCGCACAACCTGCGCGAGCGTGCCCGCGCCGTGCAGGTCGGCGCGCAGCTCGGCCTCGAGCTCCCGCGGGTGGCCCGCGAGCTGCTGCCGCCGCTCGGCCTCGGTCCCGACGCGCGCCTCGCCGAGCAGCACCTCGCGCTGCTCGCGCTCCCGCCCGCGGTCCTCGACCTCGTCGTGGCGAAGGGCTTCTCGCTCCGTCGCTGCCTGCCGCTCTGCCGCCTGGCCCCGGCGGACGCCGCGCTCCTCGGCGAGGTGGCCCGCACGCTCGGCCTCGGGGGGCGGCAGCTCGAGGAGGTCCTGGCCTCGCTCAGCGAGATCGCG
>JAKLHH010000580.1 GCA_022710245.1 Myxococcota bacterium | reverse complement strand
GCGAGGTTGGCGGTGATGGTGTTCTTGGCGAGCGCGGTGGTCGCCGCCGCGTAGAGCCCGCCCACGTTGAGGAGCCAGCCTCGCGCGATGGAGGGGTTCCACTCGGAGAGGCCCTGCGAGCAGGCGAGGGACCGGGGCTCGCCGCTGAAGAGCGCCTTCAGGTAGCGATCGCTGTGCACGGCGCGCAGGCTGTCGAGGTCGATCGGCGCGGCCGGCGCCCCCGCCCCGCGCAGGCTCGCCGCGTCCACGTGGATCTGCCCGGCCGGCAGCAGCTGGTTGCGCACGATGGCGTCGAAGACCGCCGGCATCTTGGTCGGGCCCATCCGCGCGGACATGCCGCTCGAGGGGCCGACCACGCCGCCGCCGTAGCCGGAGTGGTACCAGATCTCCTGCTGGGGCCGCGCGCCGTCCGCCGCGGCGAGGCCGCTGGCGAGGACGAGCGCGAGGACGAGCGCGAGCCGGGCTCTCAGGGTCCGCATGGTCGCCTCCCGATCATCAGCGCGGCCGCTCCGCGGCTCCCGAAGGATCGCCGCGGCGCCGCTCAGTTGCCGGCCGCGGCGCGCTGCTCGGCCCTGAACGCGCGCCCGATGTCGCGCAGCGACATCAGGTCGAGCTCGGCGCGGCTCAGCTCACGCGCGCTCTTGCCCTCGGCGCTGTAGAGCACCACCGCGTCCACGGGGCGCGCGGCCTTGAGCATGAAGCGCGAGAAGCTCGGCATGCTGCTCCCGTCGCGGTGCTTGCCGCCGAGGGCGCTGACCAGGTCGCCCTGCTGCGGGTCGAAGGCCAGCCGCATCATCCAGGTGACGCAGTGGAAGCCCTTGCCGCCGTGGAAGTCGTACTCGCCGAGCTCGGCGCCGTTCGTCTGCTTCAGCCGCCCGAGGTAGCCCTGCAGCCGGGTCTCCTGCTCGGCGGTGAGGGGGACCAGCATGCCGTAGCGCTCCGAGCCGATCGGCCGCACCGGCCCCACGCGGAAGCCGCCCGGATAGAAGTCGAAGACCTCGCGGCCGTAGCGGAAGAAGACGTGGCCCTTGCCCTTCGGCACCACCACCTCGAGGTAGCCGCGCTCGGTGGCGGCCACGTACTGCTCGAGGTTCGCGTTGCTGACCGAGACCATCTGACGATCGGTGATGCGCTTGCCGATCACCGGGAGCTTGCCGAGGACGGCGCGCACCGGCGCGGCGAGCCGGACCCGGGCGAGGTAGCTCTGGCGCCCGGTCGGTGTGGCGCTCTGGCGGAGGAACTCGCCGAGCGAGCCCCCCTCGGCGCGAGCCGCGGGAGCCATGGCGAGGAGAGAGAGGAAGACAGCTGCAGCTGCGGTTCTCGTGCTCATGCCCCATGTGGGTGCAAGGGGGATGCCAGCGAGCACGCACCTTGTCCACAAAATCATCAACAGAGATCCGCCTTGGATCCTGGACGCTTGTCGTGCAGAGGTGCTCCAGGCCGTGGATAACTCCGACGAGGCTGCCGCTCGCGATCCTGGAGGCAGTGGCTGACGCAACTTGCCGTCCAGGATGCCACCGGCGGGCCTCGTCCGGCGAGCGCAGCGGCGCGTTCCCGAGGCCGGACCACGAAGCTGGTCTGCCTTGGCGGGGGACGCTATAGTTCCGCGCCCGAACGGATCTAGCGAGGAGCAGCCGACGATGGAGCGACGCGAGGGGAAGGTGATCATCATCGGTGGGGGCCTCGGCGGGCTCTCCGCGGCGGCCTCTCTGGCCACCGATGGCTTCGAGGTCGAGCTCTTCGAGAAGAACCTGCACCTCGGCGGCAAGCTGAACCTGCTCGAGAGGGACGGCTTCCGCTTCGACCTCGGCCCCTCGATCATCATCCTGCCCCACCTCTTCCGTCGCCTCTTCGAGCGCGCCGGCCGCCGCATGGAGGACTACGTCGTCTTCGACGAGCTGACCCCGCAGTGGCGCTGCTTCTTCGAGGACGGCGTCGTCGTCGACCTCCACTCCGACATGCGGCTGATGGAGCGCGAGCTCGAGAAGCTCGGCGCCGACGCGGACGGCTACTGGAGCTTCGTCGAGTACTCCCGCAAGCTCTACAAGTTCTGCGAGGAGAGCTACCTCGAGCGCGGCGCCGACACGCTGCGCGAGATCATGCGCGGGCACGGGCTCGGCGAGGTCTTCATGACCACCGACCTCCTGCGCACCATGGACGAGGGCGTCGGCGCCCACGTGCGCGAGCCGCACCTCCGCCACCTCCTCGGGTTCTTCATCAAGTACGTCGGCTCCTCGTCCTACGACGCGCCGGCGCTGATGAACCTCCTGCCCTACTCACAGCTCGGCTACGGCCTCTGGTACGTGCGCGGCGGCATGTACAACCTGGCCCGCGGCCTCGAGCGCCTGCTCAGGGAGCTCGGCGTCACGGTGCACCTCGGCGCCGAGGTGGTGAAGATCCTGAAGACCTCTCCGGACCGCGTCGACGGGGTCGAGCTCGCCGACGGCAGCCGCCACCTGGCGCACACGGTGGTCTCCAACATGGAGGTCATCCCCTGCTACCAGCGCCTGCTCGAGGAGCAGGGCATGATGATGCGGCGCTACCGCTACATGTTCGAGCCGGCGGCCTCGGGCCTGGTGCTGCACCTCGGGGTCAAGCGGCCGTTCCCGGCGCTCGCGCACCACAACTTCTTCTTCTCGCGCGACCCGAAGCTCCACTTCGACACCATCCACCGCAAGCACCAGCTCCCCGAGGACCCTACCATCTACCTGGTCTGCCCGACGCAGACGGACCCGGCGCTGGCGCCGGCGGGGCACGCGATCATCAAGATCCTGCCGCACATCCCCTACGTGCAGGACCCGCCGTTCCGCCCCGCCGAGTACCAGGCGCTGCGCGAGCGCGTGCTGGACAAGCTGGAGCGGATGGGGCTCGCCGGCCTGCGCGAGGAGACGGTGGTCCAGGACCAGCTCCTCCCCGAGGACCTGGAGCGGATGTACTACTCGAACCGGGGCGCCATCTATGGCGTGCTCTGCGATCGACGCAAGAACTACTCGCTCAAGGCGCCGAAGCGGAGCGAGCGCTACTCGAACCTCTACTTCGTCGGCGGCAGCGTCAACCCGGGCGGCGGCACCCCGATGGTGGTCCTCTCGGGGCAGCTGGTCGCGCGGATGATCCGCGAGCAGCGCTGAGCTCGCAGCATCGCATCGCAGCAGGCAGATAACGGAGGCAGAACTTGCGCAAGAAGGTCGTCATCGTCGGTGCCGGGCCGGGCGGGCTCACCGCGGCCATGATCCTCGCCAGTCACGGCTACGCCGTCGAGGTCTACGAGAAGCAGGCGCGGGTCGGCGGGCGCAACGCGGCCCTGCAGTTCGACGGCTTCACCTTCGACGTGGGGCCGACCTTCCTGATGATGAAGTTCATCCTCGAGGAGGTCTTCGAGCTGGCCGGCCGCAAGCTCGAGGACTACCTCGACGTCCGCGCCATCGACCCCCTCTACCAGCTGATCTTCACCGACGGGGCGCGCTTCCTGCCGACGCAAGATCGCGCGAGGATGCGCGAGCAGCTCGACACGCTCTTCCCCGGCAACTACCAGGGCTACCTCCGCTTCCTCGAGTACGAGCGGGAGAAGTTCGCGCGCATCGCGCCGTGCCTGCAGGTCCCGTACATGTCGCTCACCGACTACGCGTCGCGGCGCATCCTGCGCGCGCTCCCCTACCTCGACGCGCACAAGAGCGTCTACAAGCACCTCGCCGGCTACTTCGACGATGAGCGCCTGCGCATCTGCTTCACCTTCCAGGCGAAGTACCTGGGGATGTCCCCCTGGACCTGCCCCGGCATCTTCAGCATCATCCCCTTCATCGAGCACTCGGGCGGCATCCACCACCCGATCGGCGGGCTGAACCAGATCAGCGAGGCGATGGCGAAGGTGGTGCGCGAGCACGGCGGCACCATCCACCTGCAGACACCCGTCCAGCAGGTGCTCGTCAGCGGCGGCCGCGCGACCGGCCTGCTCCTCGAGAACGGCCAGGCGGTGCCCGCCGACCATGTGGTCCTCAACGCCGACTTCGGCCACGCGGTGAACCACCTGCTGCCGCGGCCGGCGCTCCGCCGCTGGACCCCGGAGGCGCTGGAGCGCAAGAGCCTCTCCTGCTCCATCTTCATGCTCTACCTCGGCGTCGACACGCGCTACGACCTCGCGCACCACAACATCTTCTTCGCCGAGGACTACCGCAAGAACGTCACCGAGATCACCGAGGACAACGTCCTCTCCGAGGACCCCTCCTTCTACGTGCAGAACGCCTGCGTCACCGACCCCACGCTGGCGCCCGAGGGCAGCTCGACGCTGTACGTGCTGGTGCCGGTGCCGAACACGCGCGCCCGCGTGGACTGGAGCAGCGAGGCGCCGCGCTTCCGCGAGAAGCTCCTCGGCCTGCTCGAGCGCCGCGCGGGCCTCGCCGGCCTGCGCGAGCACATCGTCGCCGAGCGCATGGTCACCCCCGACGACTGGGAGCGGAAGGTCAGCGTCTACCGCGGCGCCACCTTCAACCTGGCGCACGGCATCGACCAGATGCTCTACTTCCGCCCGCACAACGAGTTCGAGGACGTCGGCGGCTGCTACCTCGTCGGTGGCGGCACCCACCCCGGCAGCGGGCTGCCGACCATCTACGAGTCGGGCCGCATCTCGGCGGGGCTCATCCTCAAACGGGACGCGTGGTACCTGTAGCTGACTCGCCCGTTACGGCCCGAGCCGCTTCGCGATCTCCGCCGCGATCGGCGCCGTGGCGGTGCCTCGCTTGACCAGCGCCCCCGCCCCGCTGAGCAGGAACACCTGCGGCACCTGGACCGCCCCGTCGCGGACGACCTTGTACTGCTTGGCGACGCGCGTGTACTTGTCCCAGACGACCGGGAACGGCACCGGCGTCTCGCGAAGGATCTGTTCGAGCTGCCGACGCGCGGCCTCCCGGTCCTCGCCGCCCGGCACCGCGACGACGACGACGGCGAGCCCCCGCGCCGCGTAGCGCTGGTGTAGCCGGCGCCAGGCGGGCAGCGCCTCGCGGCACGGCTTGCAGATCTCCGAGAAGAAGTCGACGACGACGAGCTTCGCCCCGGCGCGAAGCTTGGCCAGGCTGATCAGCCGATCCCCGAGGTCATAGAGCTCGAAGTCGTGGCTCGAGTCCGCGCGGGCGATGCTGCTGGCGAGGAGCGCGGTCAGCCCGACGACGCAGAGAGGGCCGGCTGCGGCGCGCAGGCGTCGGCCGCGCATCAGCGCAGGCGCCGGTAGATGGTGCCGCTGTCGCCGACCGCCACCACCACGCTGCCGTCGGCGACGCCCCAGACGGCGTTGAGGCCGATCGTCTGGGACTCCTTGGGGAGCGGGATCGCGGAGCAGGTCGGCGTGCAGTGCTCGACGGAGACGGGGTTCGACCAGCTCCCGCCGCCGTCGCCGACCACGTAGAAGTCGCCGGCCTGGGTGCCCCAGATGCCCTGCGCGGTGTACTTCTGGCGCGCGTCGGCCTTCTCCACCCAGGAGCCCCCGTCGAAGTGCAGGAGCAGCCCCGAGGGCCCCACCGCCCAGACGTCGTTCGGGGCAGCGCCCCAGGCGGCGTTCAGAGAGACCGTCGACTCGAGGTTCTTGGTCTGCCAGCTGGTGCCGTCGAAGACCCTCACGTTCTGCGCCGAGCCGAG
>JAKLHH010000058.1 GCA_022710245.1 Myxococcota bacterium | reverse complement strand
GCGCAGTGTGACCTTTTCCGGCTCTATAAGGAGACGGCGGTGGTCACCTTCGGCTGCGGCGTCTCGTTTCCCGACCGCTTCGAGAACGTGCACCAGTACGTCGGCACCTGGGACCTCCTCGGGTGCACCAACACCCCCGCGGGGGAGCTCACCGACGGCACGTTGCAGTGGCGGCCCGGCAAGGGACACAACCTCTGCTGCTCGCGGAACCCGATCCACATGCCGATCCGGGAGCTGCTCGCGGAGATCTACGCGCGGCGACCTGCCTCGGGCAGCTGAACTCGGCGGAGGAGGTGTCTGCGCCGGGGGGCGTCCGCGCCGGGTGTCCGGGCCGCCGGCGACGAGATCAAGGCCGGCATGGCGCAGCTCGCGGCCGACCCCTCCTTCAACGCGACCATCAGCAAGGCCGGAGGCGGCATGCCCTGAGCCGCCCCTGAGGCGTTGAGCCGCGTGGGCGCTGCCTCCCATCGGTGCGCCTGAAATCCCACGACGATCACGCTCGGCTGACGCACCCGGGGCATCTGCCCTGCGCGCCTGGCTCGCCTGATGCAACACCGAGATCGGATCAATCGAGGTGGGCGATGAGCGAGCGGGACGATGCGTAGGCTCTGGCTGACAGCGGCGACTTGCCTCTCTGTGCTCCTCGGCCGCCCGGTCCTCGCCGAGCAAGTGCCCTTCGGCGTCGCGTTCCAGGATCGCGGCTACACGTGGATCGGGGAGCGGGATGGAGTGACCGTCTACAAGCACCAGACCGCCTCGGAGATCCGGCTGGGCGCGGAAGTCCAGCTCCCCGCCGCCCCCGAGCAGGTGATGGCGACGCTGCTCGACTACCCGAGCCAGGTGGGCCATATCAAGCGCCTCTCGGAGAGCCGGGTGCTCGCCCATCGGCAGGGCTGGCTGCAGGTCTATCAGCGGCTCAACATCTCGCTCCTCAGCGATCGCGACTTCACGCTCCAGGTGACCTGGGGACGCGACCGCGAGGTCAGCTGGATCAAGTACAGCGCGATCGGCGACGGGCCGCCACGCCGCCGGGGGGGTGGTGCGGGTGACGCGCCACCAGGGGAGCTGGCTGGTGAGGCCGGTCGCCGGTGGCCGGGCGAGCCTGGTCCGGCTCACTGTGAGCATGGACCTGGGCGGCTGGGTGCCGAAGTGGATGGTCCGGACGACCTCTGCCAAGGAGCTGCCGAACCTGATCCAGGCCATCCGCGGGCTCCTGTCCCGCTCGGCGGAGAGGAAGGTCGCCTGGTTTCCTCTCAAATGATCGTCGAGGCGGCCTCAGTGGTCGTGGCAGTGTGCGCGTCTGCCGTTGCATTCCGCGAGGCTCCCTCCGCTCGAGAGCAAGTGCTCCGAGGCAGACCGCGCAGCAACCCGAAGGCTGTTCGCCAACCCGAGTGAGCAAGGAGAAACGCGATGGCAACCAAGATCTCGAAGCAAGGCACCAAGGACGCGGCCAGGCCGACCACGACCAAGGCCAAGACGGCGGTCAAGAAGACCGTGGCCAGAGCTACCTCGGCGGCGAAGTCGGCGAGCGGGAAGGCGGCGACGGCGAAGGCCGCGGCCAGCAAGGCGGTCAAGAAGGTCGTGGCGAAGTCCACCGCCGCGGTGAAGAAGACCAGGAAGTCGGCTGGCGAGCGGATCGCGAATCTCGCGAAGAAGGTCGCGAGTCAGATCGCGCGCGCCGCGAAGGCGGTCGCGCAACAGGTCGCCGCCCCGTTCAAGCCCGCGGCCGAGACCAGGTAGAGTGCGTCGCGGAGACCTCGTCGGTCACGACCTTCACCCACTGTTCCAGTCAACCGCGCGTTCACTGTAGCACCAGCTCACAGCGCGCGCCGACGACCAGGTGTGCCTGCTGGTCACAGCAAGGGCGCCATGGCCATCCAGAGCGCGTCGCCGCGGGGGGGCAAGCGCCTGCTCCTCCGGGCCAAGTTTCGCCCGCGCCGGGGGGCTCCCGCCCACGCCAGCACGAAGGCCGAGCAGGCGGTTTTCCTTGCCCCCTGCCTTGCCGGGCGAGGCGGGTCCGCTAAGAACGGGGTGTGGCAGGAGCGCGTGGATGGATCTGGGTGAGCGGCCTCGTGACCTTCTCGCAGAGCGACACCCGGTGACGCCGACTCGCGATGCAGCCGCGCCGGACTGGCTCGTCGGCGGCGGCGAGCTCGGCGAGCTGATCCGCACGACGGACTGGACGGTCACGCCGCTCGGTCCGCGCGAGCGGTGGCCGCACCCTCTGCGCACCATGGTGGCCCTGGTCGTCGAGAGTCGCCTCCCCATGGCGCTCCTCTGGGGCCGCGAGCTCCTCCTCCTCTACAACGACGCCTACCGCGAGATCGCAGGCGAGAGGCACCCGCGGGCGCTCGGCCGCTCGACGCGCGAGATCTGGCCCGAGGTCTGGCACATCAACCAGCCCATCTTCGCCGCCGTCCTCGACCGCGGCGAGGCGGTCTACCTCGAGGACCAGATCTTCCCCATCGACCGCCGCGACCGCCGCGAGGACGCCTACTTCACCCTCTGCTACAGCCCCGTGCGCGGCGAGTGCGGAGCGGTCGCCGGGTGCCTCGTCACGCTGGTCGAGACGACGAGCCGGGTCCAGGCCACCGCCGTCGCCGAGCGCGAGCGCGCGCTGGCCGAGGCGACGCTGCGCGAGCGGGAGGAGCGGCTCCGCCTGGTCATCGACGCCACCGAGCTCGGCGCCTTCGACTACTACCCGCAGACGGGGCGGCTCGAGTGGTCCGCCCAGGTCAAGCGCCACTTCGGCGTGCCGCCGGGGGCCGAGGTCAGCTACGCGACCTTCCTGCGCGGGCTCCACCCGACGGACCGCGACCGCGTCCACGCCGCCGTGCAGGGCGCGCTGCGCCCCGGCAGCGGCGGCCAGTACGCGACGGAGTTCCGGACCATCGGCCGCGAGGACGGCCAGGAGCGCTGGCTCGCGGCCTGGGGTCGCGTCAGCTTCGACCCCGAGGGCCGGCCCGTGCGCTTCGTCGGCGTCACGCTGGACATCAGCGACCGCAAGCGCGCCGACCAGGAGCTCCGCGCCGAGCGGGACTTCACCTCGGCGGTGCTCGACACCACGGCGAGCCTCGTCGTCGTCCTCGACCGCGAGGGGAGGATCGTCCGCTTCAACCGCGCCTGCGAGGCGGTGAGCGGCTACCGCGAGGCCGAGGTGCTCGGCGAGTCGATCGACCGGCTGATCCCCGCCGAGGAGCTCCCGCAGGTGCGCGCTGTGGTCGAGCAGCTCGCGACGGGGCGCTTGCCCTCCGCTCACGAGAACCACTGGCAGGGGCGCGACGGCACGCTGCGACGCCTGGCCTGGGAGAACACGGCGATCTTCGACGAGCGCGGGGCGGTGAGGTTCATCGTCGCCACGGGCGTCGACGTCACCGAGCGGAGGCGGGCCGAGGAGGCGCTGCGCGAGAGCCAGCAGCGCCTGCTCGCGAGCGAGGGGCGCGCCCGCACGGTGGCGGCCAACGTCGGGGACTACCTCCTCGTCCTCGAGGCCATCCGCGATCGGGGCGGCGAGGCCGTCGACTGGCGCTTCATCGACGCGAACGACGCGGCGCTCGAGGTGCTCCGCCTGGGCCGCGAGGCGCTCGTCGGCAGCGCCCTGCGAGGGCGGCTGCCCTCCCGGTTCACGGCCCTGCACGCCCGCCTGCGGCGGGTCCTCGAGAGCGGCGAGGCGGAGCGGCACGAGGCCTCGCTCGAGGGTCACTCGCTCATGCTCACGCTCTTCCGCGTGGACGAGAACACCGTCGGCTGCGCCGCCGTGGACATCACCGAGCGCAAGCGGGCCGAGGACGCGCTGCGCGAGAGCGAGGACCGCTTCCGCACCCTGGCGGACAACATCGCCCAGCTGGCCTGGATGGCCGACGAGACGGGCGCGCTCTTCTGGTACAACCAGCGCTGGTACGACTACACGGGGACGACGTTCGAGGACATGGAGGGCTGGGGCTGGCGAGAGGTCCACCACCCTGACCACATCGAGCGCGTCATCGAGAAGTTCAAGCGCCACCTCGCGACCGGCGAGCCCTGGGAGGACACCTTCCCCCTCCGCGGCCAGGACGGCGAGTTCCGCTGGTTCCTCTCCCGCGCGCTCCCCGTCCGCGACGCGGCGGGCCGGGTGGTGCGCTGGTTCGGCACCAACACCGACGTGACCGAGCAGCGCGCGGCGCAGGAGCGGATGCGGCGGCTGATCGAGCAGAGCACCGCGCTCGCTGGCGCCGAGCAGCGGGCGCGCCGGGAGGCCGAGGAGGCGAACCAGGCGAAGGACCAGTTCGTCGCGCTCATCTCGCACGAGCTCCGGAACCCGCTCAGCGCCATCACCTCGGGCCTCCACCTCCTGCGCGCGACCGCGCCGGCCGATGAACGCGCCAGCCGCGCGCTCGAGATCGTCGAGCGCAACACCCGGCTCCAGGCCCGGCTCATCAACGACCTCCTCGACCTCTCGCGCCTTCAGCGCGGGAGGCTCCACCTGCAGCGGGCGCCGGTCGAGCTCGCCGGCGCGGTCAGCGCCGCCTGCCAGTCGCACGAGGCCGAGGCCCGCGAGGCGGGGCTGACCGTGAGCTGTGCGCTCGAGCCGGAGCTCTGGGTGCACGGCGACGTCGATCGACTGCAGCAGGCGGTCTCCAACCTCCTCTCGAACGCGGTGAAGTTCACGCGGCCGGGAGGCAGCATCCGAGTGGCGGCGGAGCGCCGCGAGACCCAGGGGCGGATCGTCGTCGCCGACACGGGCCTCGGACTCGAGCAGGCCGCGCTCGATCGCCTCTTCGAGATCTTCCACCAGGGAGAGGTCGCCGGCCAGCGCAAGCCCGGGCTCGGGATCGGGCTCACCCTGGTGAGGGGCATCGTCGAGCGGCACGGGGGCGCTGTCTGGGCCGAGAGCGAGGGGGTGGGTCGGGGCAGCCGCTTCATCATCGAGCTCCCGCTGATCCCGGCGCCGAGCCAGCGGGCCGCGACGGCGCGGGCCGCGGCCGAGGCCGTGGTGCGGCGCATCAGCGTCCTCGTCGTCGAGGACAACCCGGACACGCGGAGCACGATCGCCGACGCGCTCACCCTCTCGGGCTTCGAGGTGCAGACCGCGGCGAGCGGCGAGGACGCGCTGCAGGTCCTCGCAGGCGGCGGCCCCGACCTCATGCTCGTCGACATCGGGCTCCCGGGCATGAACGGCTTCGAGTTCCTGCGCCGCGCCCGCCAGCAGCCGGGCCTCGCCGCGGTGCCGGCCTTCGCGGTGACCGGCTACGGCGCCGAGGAGGACGTCCGCCAGGGGCGCGAGGCCGGCTTCACCGGGCACCTCGTCAAGCCGGTGGACCTCGCGGTGCTGACCCGGCGCATCCCGGAGTGGGTCGGGGCGCGCTAGACTCGATCCAGGAGATCCGGTTGACGCCGCTGATCCCTCTGACAGGCTAATTCGATGTGCGCAGCCGGCCTCTCTCAGCGGGCCGGACCAGCCGCCAGCGCCCTGACCGCTCACCTCGGCGGGCGTGGCAGGAGGAGGGGGGACACCATGGCGCTCATGCGACCGGATCCGACGTTCTATCCATCACCCAGGATGGCGATGGACTCGCCACCGGAGACGCTGGCCTACGTGACCATGCTCAATGCGCGCCGGGACAAGCCCGACGCGCTGGGCGTGGTGGACGTGAGCCCCGAGTCCGAGCGCTACGGGACGCTGGTGGGGCAGGTCCACGTGGCCGAGCCCGGCGACGAGCTCCACCACTTCGGCTGGAACGCCTGCAGCGCCTGCCTCTCCCCCTACGCGCCCCACGCGCACCTCGAGCGGCGCTACCTGATCGTCCCCGGCCTCCGCTCCTCGCGCATCTATGTCTTCGACGCCAAGAAGGACCCGCGCCAGCCGACGCTGGTCAAGGTGATCAGCCCCGAGCTGCTCGCCGAGCGCACCGGCTACAGCCGCCCGCACACCGTGCACTGCGGCCCCTACGGGATCTACGTGAACGCGCTGGGTACGCCCGAGGGCGACGGCCCCGGCGGCATCTTCATCATGGACCAGGACAACTTCGAGGTCCTCGGCAAGTGGGAGCTCGATCGTGGTCCGCAGGAGCTGGCGTACGACTTCTGGTGGCACCTCGGCCACGACACGCTGGTGACCAGCGAGTGGGGGACGCCGCGGATGGTCGAGGAGGGCCTCGACCCGGAGATCCTGCTCAGGGGAGGGTACGGGCACCGCATCCACATCTGGGATCTCATCCGCCGGCGTCACCTGCAGGTCCTGGACCTCGGGCCCGAGCAGCAGATGACGCTCGAGCTGCGCCCCGCGCACGAGCCGACCCGGGCCTACGGCTTCCTCGGCGTGGTGACCTCGCTCAAGGACCTCTCGTCCTCGATCTGGCTCTGGCACAAGGACGGGCCGGAGTGGAAGGTGCAGAAGGTGATCGAGATCCCCGCCGAGCCGGCGGATCCGGATCAGCTGCCGCCCCTCCTCAAGGGCTTCAAGGCGGTGCCGCCGCTGGTGACCGACATCGCGCTCTCGCTCGATGACCGCTTCCTCTACGTCTCGTGCTGGGGCACCGGCGAGCTGCAGCAGTACGACGTCAGCGACCCCTACAGCCCGAAGAAGGTGGGCTCGATCTCCCTCGGGGGGATCGTGCGGCAGGCGCCACACCCCGCCAGGCAGGGCCAGCCGCTGACCGGCGCGCCGCAGATGGTGGAGCTCAGCCGCGACGGGCGGCGCGTGTACTTCACCAACTCGCTCTACTCCAGCTGGGACGATCAGTTCTACCCCGCGGGCATCCGGGGCTGGATGGCGAAGGCCGAGGTCAGCCCGGAGGGAGGCATGCAGCTCGACCGCGCCTTCTTCGTCGAGTCGGGTGACCTCCGCCTGCACCAGGTCCACCTCGAGGGCGGCGACGCCTCGTCCGACTCCTTCTGCTACCCCTCACGCCGATGACCGGGACCGCAGCCTGGAGCTGGCCAGTGCTCCTCGCCCTCGGGGCCTACCACGGGATCAACCCCGGCATGGGCTGGCTCTTCGCGGTGAGCCTGGGGATGCAGGAGCAGAGCCGGCGCGCGGTCTGGCGCGCGCTCCTGCCCATCGCGCTCGGTCACGGCGCGGCCATCGCGGCGGTGGTCCTGCTGGCAGCCCTCCTCGGCGTGGTGATGCCGCTCGGCCTGCTGAAGGTGGGGGTGGCGGCGTTCCTGCTCGCCTTCGGCGCGTACCGGCTCTTTCGCAGCTGGCACCCTCGCTGGGGCGGCATGCAGATCGGCTTCTGGAGCCTCGCGGTCTGGTCCTTCCTCATGGCCTCGGCGCACGGCGCGGGCTTCATGGTCCTCCCGGTGCTCTTCGGCATGGGTGCCGGGGCGAAGCACCCGCCGGGCCATGGCGGCCACGCCGGCATGGACCACGCCCACCACGCCGCCGCCGGCGCGCTCACCGACCCGTGGGTGAGCGGCCTCGCGGTCCTCGTGCACACCGCGGGCTACCTGGTCGTGACCGGGCTCGTGGCGTGGCTGGTCTACGAGAAGCTCGGGCTGCGCCTCCTCCGCCGCGCGTGGCTGAACCTCGATCTCATCTGGGGCGTCGCGCTCGTCGTGACCGGCGTCTTCGTCCTCCTCGTCTGAGCCGGACGCCCGCGATGAAGGGCGAATTTCGCGGGACCTCGCGGCCGCGCTGCTCCATACTTCTGCGGCGGGCGCGTGGGGGGCGGGAGAGGCGAGGGCGGCGAGGCGGCGATGCGCGACGCACTCCAGAGCGTGATCACGACCGAGGCCGAGGCCAGGGACCTCGTCGCCGCGGCCCTCGCCGAGGCGGATCGCATCCTCGCGTCCGCGCGGCGGCAGGGCGAGGAGCTCGCCGAGCAGGCTCGCCAGCGAGCGCGCGCGGAGGGAGAGGCGCTGCTGGCGAGCTCCCTCGAGGAGGCCAGGCAGGCAGAGCAGGCGCAGCTCGCCGCGGCGGCCGCCGAGCTCGAGACGCAGCTCCGGCTGGAGGAGAGCGCACGGCAGGACGCCGTCGGCGCTGTGTTGCGGTGCGTCTGCTCCTGCCCCTAGGAGACAGGGAAGCGGGTGAGCGCAGCTCATGGCACAAGGGACGGCCCACGATCTGGACTTCCTCGCCGCGCGCCTCCACGGCCGCCGCGCCCGGCTCGCCGACGCCGAGCGCCTCGAGGCGCTCTGTCGGCTCCGCACGCTCCCGGAGCTCGCGCGCGCGGTCTACCCCGGGGGCGTCTACCGCTCCTGCGAGGCGCTGCAGCGCCGCTTGCTCGAGGACCTCGTCCTCGAGCTCACCTTCGCCGCGAGCTACCTCGAGGCCGCGGGTCGTGAGCTGCTGAAGCTGATGCGAGCCCGCTTCCAGCTGGAGAACCTCAAGCTCGTGCTGCGGGGCTTCGTGAACCAGCTGCCGCTCGAGCGGGTGACCGCGCACCTCCTCGTCCTCCCCGAGGCGCTCGCCCTCGACGTGCGCAGGCTGCTGAACGCGGGCAGCCTCGAGGCGCTCGCCGCGCGGCTCCCGGCGGGTGCGCCGCGGAGGGCCCTGGAGAGCGCGCTCCACACCTGGCGCGACCCGCCACCGCTCTTCTTCCTCGAGGCCGCGCTGGACCGCGCCCACCTCGAGGCGCTGCTCGCGCTGTCCGGGCGCCTGCGCGGCGGCGACCGCGAGGTGGTCTCGCCGATCTTCGATCAGGAGGCGTGCGCCTTCCTGCTCCTGCTGGCGGTCCGGGGCAGGTTCCTCCACGGCGTGGCTCCGGAGCTGCTCTGGCCGCTGCAGCTCCGCGCGCGGTGCGGCCTCTCCGGCGGACGCTTCAAGGCCATGACCGCGGCGCCGGACCTCCGCGCCGCAGCCAGCCTCGCCCTGGCGCGGGCGATCGATGCGCTGCCCGGCGGCGAGGCCCGGGGGCAGACGTCGCTGGAGGCGGTGATCGGCGAGCTGGAGGCGCTGGCCTGGGAGCGGTCCCTGCGGCTGTGCAGCCGCGCCCTTCGCCGGAGCCACCTGGGGCTCGGCGCCATCGTGGGCTACGCCGGCCTCCGTCGCGTGGAGGCGGTCAACCTGATCACCCTCTCCGAGGGCGTGCGAGGCGGCGTGGCGCCCGAGGCGATCCGCGCGCGACTCATCCCTCGCGTCCGGGGGACGGCACATGTTTAGGGCGGTGAGGATGCTGCGGCTGCGCGCCCTCGTGCTCGAGCGAGACGAGCGCGCGGTCCTGCGCGAGCTCGGGGGGCTGGGGATCATGCAGCTCATCCGCGCGCCCGCCAGCGGCGACACCGCGGCCTTCGCCGCTCGAGATCGGACCGCGGAGCTGGCGCGCTGCGAGGCGCTCCTGGCGCGAGTCCACGAGCTCCGTCGAAGCCTCGAGGCCGAGCTCGAGGCCGAGGTCGAGGCCGAGCTCGAGGTCGAGGCCGAGGTCGAGGCCACGAGCCCGGACGCCGCGAGCCTGAGGGCCGCGAGCGCGGACGCCGCGAGCCTGAAGGCCGCGAGCCCGGACGCCGCGCCGGCAGCGGCGCTCGAGCTCAGGAGCCTCGAGCGGGCCGGGGAGACGCTGCGCGCGCTCGAGGAGCAGACGAGCCGGCTGCTGACACGACGCCAGGCGCTGCTCGCGCAGCGGGCGGCGTCCAGCGCGGCCGGCGAGAAGGTCTCGCGCTATGGCGGGCTCGGGCTCCCGCTCCGCGCCCCCGAGCGCTACGCCTTCCTCCACGTCGTCACCGGGACCTTGCCCGCGGAGGCGCTGGACCCGCTCCGGCTGCAGGTCGGCGAGGCCGTGGCCTTGCTGCCCCTCCTGGAGCGCGAGGGACGACAGGCGCTGATCGCGATGTCCACGCGCGCCGGCTGGCCCGCGCTCGAGGGCGCCCTGCTGGGGGCCGGGTTTCAGCGCGAGATCCTGCCCGCGATCGAGGGCGCGACCGCGGAGACCTTCTCCGAGGAGAACCGGCGCGAGCAGCAGCAGGTCGCCGCCGAGCTGGAGCGCCTCGGCGCCGAGGCGCGGGCGCTCGCCAGCCGCTGCGCCCCCGTGCTGGCCAGGATCGCGAGCCTGGCCGGGACCGAGCGCTGCCTCCTGCAGGCGGAGCAGAGCGCGCTCGGCAGCGAGGCCGCCGTGCTCCTCGAGGGCTGGGTCCCGGCGGAGGACGCCCGCGCGCTGGAGCGGCGGCTGCGGGAGCTCGCGCGCGGCCGCTGCGTCGTCGAGACCGCCTCGTCCGGCGAGGCCGCCACGCCGGAGGCGCAGGTCCCGGTGCTCCTGCGCCACCCGCGCTGGCTCCGTCCCTTCGAGGCGCTCGTCGCGGCCTATGGCCTGCCGACCTACGGCGAGCTGGAGCCGACCCTCTTCGTGGCGCTGAGCTACCTGGTCATGTTCGGCATGATGTTCGGCGACGCCGGGCACGGCGCGCTGCTGGTGCTCGGGGGCCTGCTGGCGAGGCGCAGGGGGCGCACGCCGACCATCCGCCAGGTGGGCACGCTCCTCTGCTATGGCGGCTGCTCCAGCGCGATCTTCGGCGTCCTCTACGGGAGCTACTTCGGCGTGGAGCAGCTCAAGCGCCACGCCCTCTGGAGCGATCCGCTGGCGGGGGATCCCCTGCGCTTCATGCTCGCCGCGATCGGCGTCGGCGTCGTGCTGATCAGCCTCGGCCTGATCCTCAACGTCGTGAACTGCCTCCGCCGCCGCGACTGGATCGGCGGCGTGCTCGGCCAGTTCGGCCTGATCGGGCTGCTCTTCTACTGGGGGGCGCTCGCGCTGGTCACCGGGGTCGCTCCCCCGAGGAGCCCCGCGCTCCTGGTCGTCGTGCTCCTCGTCCCGCTCGCCGGCTGGTGCCTGAGGGAGCCCCTGGCGCTCGTCCTCGAGCGGCGCGCCGGTCATCCGGCCGCGCCGGGCGGAGGGGTCCTCGCCGCGATCACCGAGTCGTCGGTGGGCGCGTTCGAGGCGGTGCTGAGCTACCTCGCCAACACGATCAGCTTCGTGCGGCTCGCGGCCTACGCGATGAGCCACGCGGCCCTGCTGACGGCCGCCTTCGCCATGGCCGACCAGCTGAGGCACGTCTCGGTGGGCGGCGGCGCCCTCAGCGTGCTGGTCATCGTCCTCGGCAACGCGGTGGCGATCGTCCTCGAGGGGATCGTCGCCGCCGTGCAGACCGTGCGCCTCGAGTACTATGAGTTCTTCGGGAAGTTCTTCTCCGGCAATGGACAGCCGTTCACTCCCTTCCGTCTGGTGACGGGCGTCGGGCAGCGGGGTGCAAGATGAAGGATCTCTCTCGGTGGGTGGTGCTCGCGAGCGTGCTGCTTCCCGCGGCGGCGCTGGCCGCGGAGGCCGCGCCGGCGAGCGCGCCGGCGGGCTCGGTCTACCGGAGCATCGGGCTGGGGATCTCGGCCGCCCTCGCGGTCGCGCTGAGCATCCTCGGGGCGAGCTTCGCGGTGGGGCGCATCGGCTCCGCGGCGCTCGGGGCCGCGGCGGAGAAGCCCGAGCTGCTCACGCGCAGCATCCTCTTCGTGGCGCTCGCCGAGGGGATGGCGGTGCTCGGCTTCGCCATCGCCATGATGCTCGTGCAGAAGATCTAGCGCGGCCCATGCGCTTCTTCTGCATCGGCGACGAGGACACGGTGCGCGGCTTCGCGCTGGCCGGCGTGGACGGCGAGGCCGTCGCCACCCCGGAGCAGGCCGCGGTGGCCCTGGGGCGCGCGGTCGCGCGAGCGGAGCTCGGCGTCGTCGTGATCACCGACCGGGTGGCGGCCGGGATCCGGCGCCAGGTCGAGGCGCACCGCCTGACGCGGGAGCGACCGATCCTCGTCGAGATCCCGGGTCCGGGCGGCGTGCTCCCCGGCCGCAAGAGCCTCCGCGAGCTGGTCCAGGAGGCCGTGGGGATGCGCCTTGGCTAGCAGAGAGCGTCCAGCCCTGACGAGCGACGGCTCGACCGTGGCGCTCTGCGCGGAGATCCTCGCGCAGGCTCGCCGTCGAGGCGAGGAGCTCCTGCACCGCGCGCGCGATCAGGCCGCGGCCCTCCTCGCCCAGGCGTCGGCCGCGGCCGAGGCGGCGCGTGGTGACCACCTGAGCCGGGTCCGCGCCGAGGCGGCTCGTCGCCGGGAGCTGCTGCTGGCCACCGTCCCGGTCGAAGCCGGCCGGCTCCGCGCGGTCCGCCTCGAGGCGCTGCTCCAGTCGGTGCATGACGACGCCCTGCGGCGCCTGCTGGCGCGCCAGGGCTTCGACTACCGCGAGGGCCTCGTCCGCCTCGCCGCCGAGGCCCTGCGCCAGATGGCCGGCGAGGTCTTCGTCCTGCGCGTCTCGCCGGAGGACCGCGCGGCCTGCGGCCCCGGGCTCGCCGAGGAGATCACGCAGCGCGTGGGTCGGTCCGCGGTTCGCGTCACGCTCGAGGACGACGCCACCGTCACCGGCGGGGGCGTGGTCGTCGCGGACGCCGAGGGCCGCCAGGTCTGGGACAACCGCCTGCCAGCGCGCCTGGCGCGACTCTGGCCGGACCTGCGCTGGCAGGTCGCGGTGCAGGCCGGGCTGATCGCAGCCAGCGGAGCCAGCGACTCGACCGGCTCGACCGGCTCGACCGGATCGACCGGACCGATCGGATCGACCGGGTCGACCGGATCGACCGGAGTCGTCAGCTCCACCGGAGGTGCGCCGTGATCCCGTCCGCCAGCGCGGCGGGATCCGCGGAGCCGATCGTGACCCGCATCAGCGGCCCGATCGTGACCGCCGCCAGGATGCACGGCGCCCAGATGTACGAGGTGGTCCACGTGGGGACGTTGAACCTGGTGGGGGAGGTGGTCCGGCTGCTGGGAGACCGGGCGACGATCCAGGTGTACGAGGACACCACGATGCTCAAGCCGGGGGCGCCGGTCCGCCGGACGGGCGCGCCGCTCTCGGTCTGGCTCGGCCCCGGGCTGATCGGCAACATCTACGACGGCATCCAGCGGCCGCTGCCGGGGATCCAGGCCCGCAGCGGCGCCTGGATCCGCCGCGGCGAGAAGGCGGACCCGCTCGACGCTGGCAAGCGCTGGGCCTTCGAGCCCATGGTGCGACGTGGCGACGCGGTCACCGCGGGCCAGGCGATCGGCACGGTGGTGGAGACGCCGCTCGTCGCCCATCGCGTGATGGCTCCGCCCGACGTCTCGGGGACGGTCCGCGTCATCGCCGCGCCAGGGGAGTACACGCTGCGCGATCCGCTGGCGACCGTGGAGACGCCGGACGGCCCCCGCGAGGTGACGATGCTCCAGCGCTGGCCGGTCCGGGTGCCGCGGCCGATCCAGGAGCGGCTCCGCGTCGTCGAGCCGCTGATCACCGGCCAGCGGATCGTCGACACCTTCTTCCCCCTCGGGAAGGGCGGCGCCGCGGCGATCCCCGGCGGCTTCGGCACCGGCAAGACCATCACCCAGCACCAGCTCGCCAAGTGGTCCGACGCCGAGATCATCGTCTTCATCGGCTGCGGCGAGCGCGGCAACGAGATGACCGAGGTGCTGCGCGAGTTCCCCGAGCTCAAGGATCCGCGCTCGGGGCGCCCGCTGATGGAGCGGACCATCCTGATCGCCAACACCTCCAACATGCCCGTCGCCGCGCGCGAGGTCTCCATCTACACGGGCATCACGCTGGCCGAGTACTACCGCGACATGGGCCTCTCGGTCGCGGTCTTCGCTGACTCGACCAGCCGCTGGGCCGAGGCGCTGCGCGAGCTGGCCGCGCGCCTTGAGGAGATGCCCGCCGAGGAGGGCTTCCCGGCGTCGCTGCCGACGCGGCTGGCGCAGTTCTACGAGCGCGGCGGCGCCACGACCACGCTCGCGGGCGAGCGCGCCTCGGTGAGCATCGTCGGCGCGGTGAGCCCGCCCGGCGGCGACTTCTCGGAGCCGGTCACGCAGCACACGCGGCGCTTCATCCGCTGCTTCTGGGCGCTCGACACCGAGCTGGCGAACGCGCGCCACTACCCCTCGATCCACTGGCTGCACTCCTACTCGGAGTACGTGGAGGACGTCAGCGCCTGGTGGGAGCGCAAGGCGCCGGACTGGAGCGAGCTCCGCACCGAGGCGCTGACGCTCCTGCAGCGCGAGGATCGCCTGCAGCAGATCGTCAAGCTGGTCGGACCGGACGTGCTGCCGGAGTCGCAGCGGCTCATGCTCTTCGTCGCCGAGCTGCTGAAGGACGGCTTCCTGGCGCAGAGCGCGTTCGACGAGAAGGACCTGTACTGCACGCCGGAGCGGCAGGTCGCGCTGCTCAGGATCATCCTCACCGTCTTCCGGCGGGGCCGCGAGCTGATCCAGGCCGGCCTGCCCCTGGCGAGGCTGCGGGAGCTGGCCTGCGTCCCCGAGATCCTCCGCGCCAAGTCGGTCCTCGGCAACGACGAGCTCGACAAAGTCGCCGCGCTCGCGAGCCGCGTGCAGCAGGAGCTCGAGGGCCTGCGCCAGGGTCTGCCGGGTCCCGGGGGCGCGCCCGGTCCCGGGGGCGCGCATGACTGACCTCACCCTCCAGGCCGAGGACCACGGCCTGCAGTACGTCGGCGCGTCCCGCATCGAGGGACCGATGGTGGTCGTCGAGCGCGTCCGCGACGTGGGCTACGACGAGCTGGTGGAGATCCTCGATCCGG
>JAKLHH010000579.1 GCA_022710245.1 Myxococcota bacterium | reverse complement strand
CGGGTCCAGGCACGGTGCTTCGCCGCGGGCTCTGCTGCCGCCACGGTCGCATGTCTCCTGCCGCGGGTCCAGGCACGGTGCTTCGCCGCGGGCTCCTGCTGCGGGTCCCTGATGCGGTATGATCGCCGCGTGCTCGACTTCGTCGACCCGCCCCGCAGCGTCGCCCTCTCGCTCGTCTCGGGCCGTGGCCACTACGAGCGCGTCGTGCGCGCGGTGCTGGAGGCGAGCTGCAGCGTCTGGATCGCCACCGCCAACCTGAAGGACCTCTGGATCGAGGGCCCCGCGCGACCGGGCCGACGCCGCGGCTACCGCTCGGTGCTCGATGCCCTCGACGAGCTCGCCGCGCGGCGGGTGGAGCTGCGCCTGCTCCACTCGGGCTACCCCTCGCGCGCCTTCCGCGAGTCCTTCGACCGCCACCGCCGCCTGGTGCGCGGCGGGCTCGAGCTCCGGGTCTGTCCGCGCGTGCACCTGAAGACGGTGATCGTCGACGGCGCCCTCCTCTACCTCGGCAGCGCCAACTGGACCGGGGCGGGGCTGGGCGCCAAGGGGGCTGGCCGCCGCAACTTCGAGCTCGGCGTGGTCACCGAGGACCCGCAGCTCCTCGACCAGGTGCAGGGGATCTTCGATCGCATCTGGCGCGGCCTCGAGTGCCGCGGCTGCCGCCTGCGCAGCGCCTGCGAGGCCCCCCTCGACACGCCCTCCCGCAGCGGCTGAGCTGGGGGGCGGGGGCCGCATCAATAGGCTTGACAGTAATCGGGCCCACCTTCATTTTTGATCGGTCGACGCGGCGGGGCGGAGTTAGGTTCCCCCCCTCCGCGGGCTAGCAAGCTGGCGGCGCAAGCCGACGCTCGACAGTGGGCCGCCACCAGGAGAGCAGGTCGATCGTGGAAAAAGGCATCGTCAAGTGGTTCAACGACTCCAAGGGTTTTGGCTTCATCACGCGCGAGAACGGCCCGGATGTCTTCGTGCACTACTCCGCCATCCAGACCGAGGGCTTCCGCAGCCTGGCCGAGGGTGAGCCGGTCGTCTTCGATCTCATCCAGGGACCCAAGGGCCTGCAGGCCGCGAACGTTCGCCGCCCCGACTAGCCCCCAGCCCCATCCATAGATAGCTAACGTCTCCGGAGGGCGGGCCAGCGAGCCCGCCCTTCGTGTATCTGCGCTTGCCCGCTCGCGCTCGCCGGGTATTATCACCGCCAAGCTCGCTCCGGGGTGGCCGCGCTGCGGCCTGAGATCACACCCGCTGAACCTGAACCGGATCATGCCGGCGTAGGGAGCAGCCAGCTTGGGCCCGATGCGCCTCCCCGGCCGCGAAGAACCTGAACCGAGGAGCGCCCATGAGCGTCGAGCTGCCCGAGCTGGGAAAGATCCCCAGACCCTTCTTTGACGAGGTCATCTATCCGCGGCTCGGCCGACGCGACGCGAGCGTGCTCACCGGCCCGCGCCACGGCGTCGACGTGGGCGTGGTCACGCTCGGCGGCGGGCAGGTCATGGCGCTCACCACCGATCCGTTCTACGTGGTGCCCGCCTTCGGCTGGCGGCGCGCTGCCTGGTTCGCCGTGCACATCCTCGCCTCCGACCTCACCACCACCGGGCTACCGCCGCGCTACATGTCGATCGACCTCAACCTGCCTCCCTCGATGGGCGCCGCCGACCTCGAGGAGCTCTGGGGCACGGTGCACGCCGAGTGCGACGCGCTCGGCATCGCGGTGGTGACCGGCCACACGGGTCGCTACGAGGGCTGCGGCTTCCCCATGGTGGGCGGCTGCACGCTGATCGCCACGGGCCCCGAGGACCGCTACGTCACGGCGGGCATGTCCCGCCCGGGCGACGCGGTGGTGATCACCAAGGGCGCCGCCATCGAGGCGAGCGGCCTGATGGCCGCGAGCTTCCCGGCACGGGTCGCCGGGGCACTCGGGCCGGCGCTCGCCGAGCGCGCCGCCGCGCTCTTCTGGCAGATGTCGACGGTGAAGGACGCGCTCACCGCCGCCTCGATCGGTGTCCGCGACGGTGGGGTCACCGCCATGCACGACGCCACCGAGTGCGGCGTCCTCGGCGGCCTCTTCGAGCTGGCGCGCGCCGCCGACGTCGGCATGGAGCTCGAGCTCGACCGCGTCCCGATCGCCGAGGAGGTCGCGCGGATCTGCGAGCTCTTCGCCATGGACCCGCTGACCGCGATCAGCGAGGGCACGCTGCTCCTCACCTGCCGCCCCGCGCGCGTGACCGCGCTCCTCGAGGCGTTCGGCGAGGCCGGCATCCCCGCCTGCCCGATCGGCGAGTGCACCGGGCCCGGGCCCGTGCGCCTCCGTCGCGGGGGGCGGCTGACCCCGCTCGAGCAGCCGGTCACCGATCCCTTCTGGGGCGCCTACGCCCGGGAGGCGGCGCGGTGAGCCAATCCCTTCATCGCGGAGCGTCCGCAGGACGCGAGCAGGGCGAATCACCCCTGCACCACCGCTCCGGGCCTGCCCCCAGGCCCGCCACGGGGCGGCTCGACCTCTCCGTCTACGTCGTCCTCGATCTCGGCCGCGCCGGCGAGCACCCCGAGGAGCTGGTCGGCGCGGCGCTCCGCGGCGGCGCGACCGTGATCCAGCTCCGGGACAAGCGCGAGAGCGGCGCGGCGCTCCTCGAGCTGGCCTCGCATGTGCGCCCCTGGCTGGAGGACGCCGGCGTCCCGCTGGTGGTGAACGACCGCCTGGACTGGGCGCTCGCGGCCGGCGCGGGCGGGCTGCACCTCGGGCAGCACGATCTCGACCCGGCGCTGGCGCGGGCTCGCGCCGAGGCCGCGGGCCGGCCCGACCTGCAGGTCGGGGTCAGCGTGACCACGGTGGAGCAGGCGCGGGCGGCGGCGGACGCGGGCGCGGCGTACCTGTCCGTCTCGCCGGTCTGGACCACGCCCACCAAGGTCGACACCGAGCCGGCCGCGGGGCCCCTGGGCGTCGCGCGCATCCGCGCCGCCGTGCCGGGGCTGCCGCTCGTGGCCATCGGCGGCATCACTCCCGCGCGAGCGGGCGAGGTGATCGCGGCGGGCGCCGACGGGGTCGCGGTGGTCTCCGCGCTCTCCGCCGCGCTTCACCCCGAGTCGGCAGCGCGCGCGCTGGCCGACGCCGTGCAGGCCGCGCTCCGAGCGCGAGCCGGAGAGGAGCACCCATGATGAGCTCAAGGTGGAGAGAGCTCCTGCGACGCGGGGCGGTGCCGGCCGAGGGGGCGCCTCGCGCGCAGCGGCCGGTGGCGCTCACCATCGCCGGCTCCGACTCGGGCGGCGGCGCCGGCATCCAGGCCGACCTCCGCGTCTTCGCCCGCATGGAGGTCTTCGGCACCAGCGCCCTCACCGCGGTCACCGCGCAGAACCTCGAGGGCGTCCGCGCGGTGGTCGGGCTCGGCGCCGAGGCCGTGACCCGGCAGGTCCGCGCCGTGCTCGAGGGCTTCCCGGTGGCCGCGGTGAAGACCGGCATGCTCTGGGACGCGGAGACGATCGCCGCGGTGGCGCGCCTCGCCGCCGAGCCCGGGTTCCCGCCGCTGGTCGTCGACCCGGTGATGGTCGCGACGAGCGGGGACCGCCTCCTGCGCGAGGACGCGGTCGCCGCCTACCGGGAGCTCCTGCTCCCGCGCGCGGCGCTGGTCACGCCGAACCTCCCCGAGGCCGAGGTGCTCCTCGGCCGCGCGCTGGACGCGACTCAGCTCGAGGGCGAGGCGGCCGAGCTGTCGCGCGGCTGCCGCTGCCCGGTGCTGCTCAAGGGCGGACACCTCGAGGGCGATCCGCTCGACCTCCTCCGGGTCGCCGGCCAGAGCTGGCGCTGGATGCACCCGCGCATCAGCGGGGTCACCCCGCACGGCACTGGCTGCATGCTCTCGGCGGCGATCACCGGCGCGCTCGCCCTCGGCGCCGAGCTGCCCGACGCCTGCGCCGCCGGGATCGAGCTGGTCGCCAGCGCGCTCGCGCACCCGATCGTCCTCTCCTCGGGGCAGCGGCTGCCGGGGATCGAGCTGGCCTAGCAGCGCGCCAGCCCGCGTTTGACGCCCGCAGCGCGGCCACCGTAAGGTGGAGGCATGCAGACACCGAGGACTGGCGCACCGTGGTCGGCGTCGATGATCGTGTGGGGGCTGCTGGCCGCCTGCAGCTCCAGCGGCACGCCCGCCGGAGACACGAGCGGCGGCGACGGGCCGCGCCGTGACCTCGCGAGCGGGGAGCGGGGCGAGGACCAGCGCGACGCCGCGGCAGAGCGCGGGCGCAGCGAGGGCAGCCCGGGACTCGACAGCGCCGCGCCGCAGGGCGAGGTGCGCTGGCTCGACCCCCTCGGCTACACCAAGCCCGCGTTCTACCCGCTGGCTGTCCCCGACGAGGCGAAGGTCGCCGACCGCTACTGGGTGGACCTCTCCAAGGGAGCCGGCAAGACCTGCACGCAGGCGGCGCCGTGCGCCTCGCTCGCGGACGTCGCGGGCAAGCCGGGGACCAGCGGCGGGCCGGCGATCATCTACCTCAAGGGCGCCGGGCGGCTCGGCCTCACGGCCAGCGCGCTCGCCGGCTCCGCGGGCAAGGAGCTCGTGGTCAAGCCGTGGCCCGGCGATCCCACGCCGGCCGTGATGACCGCGGCGCCTGGCTGCACCTCCTCGGCCGCCAACACCATCTCCGGCGCCGGCACCCATCACCTGATCTTCGATGGCGGCCCCGACATGCTCTTCCGCTTCGTCGGCAGCGGCTGCACCGGCAACCAGAACGGCTACACGCTGATCGTCGCCAGCGACGCGATCACCCTCTACCGCGTGCGCATCGACGCCCACGACTCGGCGGGCCCGGCGCTGGGCGTGGCGACCGGGAGCGGGACCAAGCTCGCGGGCTTCCGCTTCATCAACTCGGAGCTCTACGGCGCGACGCGCTACTACGGCGTCTACACCGGCGGGGGCACCGGCTGCAGCGCCGGCGACACCAGCCACACGGGCCTCGAGCTGCGCCGCTCCATCTTCCGGCAGATCGACGGGCGCGGGATCCAGATCGAGCCGCGCGCGGCGTCGAGCGGCGTGGTCATCGACGGCAACGTCTTCCACGACGTCGGCTACAACCGCAGCGGGACCAGCAGCATCTCCGGCGCGGTGCAGGTCGCCGACGCCTGCGGCGGGACGACGAGCGGGATCGTGGTCTCGAACAACCTGATGTGGGACCTCGGCGGCGGCGGCGTGCTGATCTTCGAGCAGGTCGCCAGCGACGACGCGTTCAAGGTCATCAACAACACGATCTGGGACTATGGCAAGCAGAGCTCGATCACCCTGAACAGCCACGCCATCACCTGCGCGGCCGAGGGCTGCAGCGGGACCGTCCGCAACAACCTCGTGCTGGCGCCCGGCAACAGCGGCGTGAACCCGCTCAATCGCGGCTCGGGCTGGTCGACGGGCGCCAACCTCTGCGAGGCGGGGGCGTCCTGCGGTGCCGGCGCCCTCGGCGGCACCCCCGCCAGCGCGCTCGTCTCCACCAGCCCTGCCTCGGCGAGCTTCCTCTTCCCGGCGGGGAGCGCGCTCGGCAGCGCGGCGCTGCAGCCGGGGATCGGCGTCGACTACCTCGGCAAGCAGCGAGGCGATCCGGTCGACGTGGGGGCCATCGAGCAGTAGCGAGCGTGAGCACCCCTGCCCTTCAGAT
>JAKLHH010000578.1 GCA_022710245.1 Myxococcota bacterium | reverse complement strand
CCAGCGACGCTCCTTGTCGCCGCGGCCGACGGAGCCGAAGCGCGCCGCGAACACCGCGCGCAGCCACGCGCGCTCCTCGGCGATCTCGCCGTCGATACGCTCCTCCACCTCGGCGAACCGTGCGGCCAGGCGACGGAGCTGCTCCTCGGCGAGCGCCCCCGGATCGGAGAGCTCCGAAGCGCGGTGCTCCCACCAGCTCTCCAGGCGACACTCGCGGCCGTGGCGCTTCTCCAGGGCCTCCTCGACGGCGGCCCACATCGCGTGCGCCGGGTCCGCGGGCGGCGCGAGCTCCTCGAGGGGCATCCGCATCACCACCTGCGCCTCACCGGGCAGATCCAGCTCCACCTGGGCCGCGCCGTCCTCGAGGGCACGCGCGCTCGTCGCGGCGCTCGCCGAGGAGACCAGCACGCGGGCGAGACGCGGGTCGTCGTCTGGGGTTCCTCGCCGGGTAGGCGCGAGCGGGGTGTCGACCTCGGCGACGCGGGCCTGGCGGCGATCGGGGGCGACGTGAGCGCGGCGCCGATCCGCGTTGTTCACCCCCAGCCGGCGACCTGCTCCGCCGCCGCTGCTGCTGCTGTCACCGCGGGCGCTCGGGCGCCCGGGGACTGACGGGCCGTCACCGATGAGCCCCGCGACGGACGCGCCGAGCCGCTTCGCGTTCGTCAAGACAGCCTGACAAGAAGCACCGCCGCCGCGACCCGATGGCGAGGGCGCCGCCCGGGAGCGCGCCAGATCGTCAGAGGTCGTCACGCGCGCCCTGAGCGCAGGAGGTTTTTTCGCTGGCACCCGGAGTGCAACGCCAGGCGCCGTGCGTCCGCACCTGCTCGCTGCCCTCATGGTCTGCGCGTCGTCGCCGGCGGGCGCGGCCCCCGGCGAGATCGCGTACGAGGTCGTCGTCGATCCCAGGCTCGGGATGGAGGGCGGCGTGCGCACCTTCCTCAGCGCCGGGCGCCTGGCCTTTGGCTACGACGCGGCCCTGAGCCGCTGGCTCGCCTGGGACGAGTCGCGGCCTGCAGGCAAAGCAGCCGCCATCATCGGCCGCGCCTTGAAGCTCGTCTTCATCGACAGTCAGCTCGCCGTCGGGACCGATGTCTTCATCCATGAGCTCTACGGTCATGGCGCACGCGCTCGCGAGTGGGGTCTCCATCCGGACTATGCGTTCAAGCTGCTGCCTCCCTACTCCTGGATCTTCCACGCGAGGTCGGACTCCTCGACCTCCGGTGTCTGGACGGGGCAGCCGGAGCGCGACCTGCAGACCAAGGCGGGTGGACTGGAGGCGGGCTACCTGACCGCCTGGTGGATCAACGCGCAGACGATCGCGAACGGGGGCACGCTCCACTATGGCGCGGGGCTGACCTACCTCGCCACGAAGCTGACGGACGTCGAGGTCTACCTGGGCGACCTCACCAGCGATCCGTCGGGCGGCGCGACGCGCGATGTGCTGCTCTACGTCGAGGCGCTGCAGTGGCGCTTCCGTCGCTGGACGGCCGCGGAGCGAGCCCAGATCGTCCAGAGGTTGCGCTGGAGCTACCTCGGGAACTTCCTGGACCCGACGCTCTGGCTGGTCCTCTATCACGAGCTCGTGACCTATCTCTACAGAGGCGAGCGCCACGCGAGGTTGCCGCTGATCCCCATCCGCTCGTGGCGCCTGTTCCCCGGCGCTCGCTTCAACCTCTCGCCGTTCGGCGCGGAGCACTACCTGGAGCTGTTCGCGAGCGGCCGGGGCGCGCTCTTCAACGGCTACGCTCGCTTCGGCTCGAGCGGGCTGGCGACGTACTGGGGGCTCGGCCTGAAGATGCTGCGCCTGCCGGTCTGGCGTGGTCTCGCCGTCGGGGCGGAGCTCGATCTCTGGCGTCAGCCGAAGCTGCTGCTCGACGCACCCGAGCCGGGCCTGGGCACGCTCGGGCTCACGTCGCCGGAGGCTGCTTCAGCCGGCGTGAACGTGGGCGTCTCGCTCGACTGGCGGATCTGGAGACGGATCGGAGTGGTCGGCAAGCTCTCCTACAAGACCGAGGGCTACCTGATGGGGCAACCCCTGGCGCGGGGACTCCACGGTTACTTCGGGCTCTGCCTGTACACCGAGCCACGCCCCCAGCAGTAGAGACCGCGGCCGCTGGCTCTTCGCCCGAGGGACGTGCCGCGGCACAGGACCAGTCCGGCGAGGTGGACCTGCATGTGTAGCTCCGCTATACACTGCCTGCAGACGCTCTGCGGAGGAGGTCGAGATGGCGACGAAGCGGTGCAGTCACGCGGTGCGGGTGCTGAGGCTGCGGGAGATGTTCGAGCGGCAGCCGTTCGTGACGGTGGCGGAGGTGCAGCAGCGGTTCGGGGTCTCGCGCAAGACGGTCTACAACGACCTGGCCGCGCTGCAGGAGGCGGAGGTGCCGATCGAGGCGACCCTGGCGGAGGACGGCCAGGCGCACTGGACGATGCAGCGGGCGGCGAAGAAGAGCGGCCTGACGCTCGGCGGTGGCCAGGTGGTGCCGCTCGGCCTGGCGCGGCTGGCGCTCTCGTTCCTCGACGGGACGGACCTCTACGAGCAGCTCGGCATCCTGCAGCAGAAGCTGGCCGAGGGCGCGACGGCGCAGACCCGGAGGCACCTGGAGGAGCTGCGGCGCAAGGTGACGCTCGTCCCCCACGGCCCCAAGCTCTACCGCGCGAAGGACGACGTGCTGAACGCGCTGCTGACCGCGCTGCTGCGCGACGACCGGGTGGCGGTCCGCTACCTGGCCGCGGGCGCGAGCGGCAAGCCCCGCGCCCACGTCCTCGAGCCGCTGACCCTGGTCCTCTATCGCGAGGCCTTGTACCTGATCGCCGCGACGGCGAAGGGCTCGCGCCTCTGCTTCGCCGTGGACCGCATCACGCGGGCGACCTGGCGCAAGGGCGACCGCTTCGAGTACCCGACCGACCACGACCCGGCGAGCTACTTCGACGGATCGTTCGGTCTCCTCGGCGGGAGCCCGACCCGCGTGGAGCTGCTCTTCGAGGAGGCGCAGGCAAGGTACGTGAAGGAGCGCCGCTGGCACCCGACCCAGCGCTTCGAGGAGCTCGGAGACGGCCGCGTCCGGATGACGATGGACGTCTCGGGCACGCAGGACGTGCTGCTCTGGCTGATGGGGCACGCGGGGACCTTCGAGGTGGTGGAGCCGGCGGCGCTCAGGGCGGCGGTGCGGAAGCGGGCGAAGGAGACGGTGGGGGCCAACGGCTGAGGCCTCCCTCTGTCGCCCCGATCAGACGGGATCATCCTCGGCGATGTAGTCGCCGATGCGGCGGAGGTCGAGCCGGGCGTAGCCGGGCGTCGACGAAGGCCGGCGTATCGAGGAGGCCCATGAGCTGCCCCTGGATCCACGCCCGGACCTGCGGGTCAGCGGCCTCGAGCTCTCCCTGCAGCTCGGGGCGCCCGTCGACCAGCGCGATGAGGTCCTCGAGGTCATGGCTCGCCTGGAAGTCGCCCTCTCCCCTGCCGCGAAACGCCTCGAGCTTCGTGGCCAGGAAGTAGGCCGGGCTGATCAGGCGGACGCGGAGCTGCCCGGCGAGCTCCGCGGTCTGGGCGGTCGCCATCGCCGGCTCGTACCAGCGGTTGGTGAAGCCCAGCACCTCGGCCCGCGTCGGCATCACGTCGACCTTGAGGTCCTGCACGGTCCAGCGACACGGGGGCGCTCCCTCGGAGGTGTCCTCCGCGAACCCTCTGGCGAGGAGCGCCTCGCGCAGCCGCGTGTCGTACTCGGCCTTCGAGCGGAGCTCGACGATGACGTCGACGTCCTTGGTCGGTCGCACGGCGGCGGCGGCCGGATCGGTGATCAGCAACCCGACGGCGGCGCCTCCGAGGAACACCACCTCGTCGCGGAGCTCGCCCAGGCGCTCGGCGACCACGCGCACCCAGTCCAGGGCCGGCGTCTGGATCATGGCCTGAGCCTCTTCGTCAGGTGCTGCTCGGCGAGCTTCCGCTCGCGGGCGCGCCCGATCCGGATGGCGTCGACCAGCGCCAGGAGCTCGTAGAGCTGTGGTTCGTTCCTGGCGGCGCGCGGCGCCGAGCGGTGCAGCGGCTCGAGGGTCTCTCCGCGCACGGTCCCCTCGGGGTCGGGCCAGACCGGCGGGAGGTCATCGCCCGCGATCTCACCGGCGAGGGGCGGCGCGGCGTGGGCCGTGGGCATGCCGCGGGTGACACCGCCGCGCTCGGGGTAGAAGGCGACCTGCACGCCGTGGAGGAGGAACTCGAGGAGGACCCCGCGGCGCGGCGCGCGATCGGGCCCGAGGAGCCCGGCCGCGGTCGCCCGGCCCACGGCGGCATGAACCTGCGACGGGCTCATCGAGAGGTCGTGCGCGAGCTGGCCGTAGGACGGCGCGCCTGCCGCCCCGACCGTGACGAGCTTCAGGGTGACGAAGAGGTCCTGGGGCTTCAGCGCCATGTCCATACTGTATTCTAGAATCCAGAATGCCGCCAGCTATCGGGACGAGAGTCGCGACCCCGCGAGTAGTGAATCTGGGGCGGGCGGGCCCGATACGTCACATGGGCGCGTCGAGCGACCACCGCGCCCCTCGCCCGTCACGCGGTGATGTTTCAGTACTCACCGCGTCGTGTTTCTGGCCGTTCTGGTCAACGAGCGGCCGCGGAGCGCGGAGGTGCGTGAGGCGATCAGGGCGAGCTTCTGCGCGGGCGCGCCCGATCCGGGAATGGCACCGGGCGGCGCTACAGCCGCGACTTCCAGTAGCCGGGTTCGCGGTGGAGGTGCATCACGGCGAGGATCACGATGTGATCGGCGAGCTCACTGTAGAGGAGGCCATATGGAAAGGGTCGCAGCAGGTACCGGCGGACCCTGCCGGAGAGCACCGGCCACCTCTGCGGGGACTCCGCGATGACGATGAGCGCCTGCTCCACATCGTCGAGGAAGCGTGCGCCGAGCCCCTCGGATCTTGACTCGTAGAACTCGGCGGCGCCCCACAGCTCCTCCGCCGCTCCGGCGTGGAAGACCGCGGGCTTCATCGCTTGAGTCGCGAGCGGGCGTCCTTGATCACGGCGTCGGCCGGCAGGAGGCTGGCGACGTCCTGCTCGGCCTCCTGCAGCCGCCGCTCTGCCTCCTCGGCCCAGAGCCCGTCCACGTCGCCGTCCAGCTGTTCATCTTCGAGGCTGGCGATGAGCTTCTCGGCCAGGATCGCCCTGGCCTTGGCTGGGAGACCCAGCAGCTGCATCGCGAGCTGTTCCATCGTCATACTGCACCCCTCGCCAGCTGCTGGAGACTATGGCGCAGACGAGCAGGAGCGACAAGACCGCCGAGACGTCCGCGCCTGACTCCCCGGCGTCATCGCCGTCGCCGCCCGTAGCGGGACTTCATCTCGGCGGCCACGCTGGCGTGATCGGTCACGCACCCTGAGCACCCGATTGACCCCCAGATCCCCCCACGTTAGGGTCGGGCGCTCGAGCTGAGGAGGGACACATGCCAGCCAGGGGTGCAGCGACGAGGCGGTTGGCCCTCGTGACCGCGCTCGTGACCGCGTGCCTCGTCCTCGCGAGCGTCACCTAGCCGAGCGGAGCGAGGAGCGGCGATGAGCGGAGCGGCGGCCCCTTCAGGTGGGCAGGTCTCGGTGGGGCACCCGGTGGACGTGGCGACCGGGCGGCTCTACCACGACTT
>JAKLHH010000577.1 GCA_022710245.1 Myxococcota bacterium | reverse complement strand
ACCTCGACACCGTCGGTCAGGCCGGCGGCTGCTCGGCCCGCGCCTTCCGGCGCCTGGGGCTGAGGACCGCGTTCCTCGGCGCCGTCGGCGAGGACGTGCTCGGGGCCTTCGTGAGAGACGAGCTCCGCCGTGAGGGGATCGACGCCCTGCTCTTCCGCGACCCGCTCGGCACCCACCGCAGCGTCAACGTCATGTACCGGGACGGTCGCCGCAAGAACTTCTACGACGGCAAGGGCCAGCTGGACGTGGAGCCGGACCTCGAGGGCTGCCGCGAGTGGCTGCGCGGCGCGCGCCTCCTCCACGCGCACCTCGAGAGCTGGTGCCGGCGCCTGCTGCCCATCGCGCGCGAGCTCGGGCTGGTGGTCGCCTGCGATCTGCAGGACGTGGTGACGCTCGAGGATCCCTACCGCCGCGAGTTCATCGAGCTCGCCGACGTGCTGTTCTTCTCGACCGTGAACTTCCCCGAGCCGGAGCCCGTGGTCGCGCGCCTGCTCGACGGCCGCCCGGGCCGCGTCGTGGTGGGCGGCAGGGGAGCCGCCGGCGCGATCCTCGGCGCCGACGGCGTCACCCGCTTCCCCGCCGTGCCCTCGGGCGAGCCGGTGGTCGACACCAACGGAGCCGGCGACGCGCTCGCCGTGGGCTTCCTCACCGCCTGGCTGTTCGACGGGCTGCCGCCGGCGGCGGCGCTGCAGCGTGGTCAGATCGCCGCGCGCATCGCCTGCACCCAGCGCGCGAGCGCGAAGCGCTTCGCGACCCGCGAGGAGCTCGAGGCCGGCGCGGCCAGGCTCGCGGGTTGAGCCCAGCTCGCCGCAGCTAGCGTCGCCGCCGCGCCCTGACCACCCGCGCGAGCACCACGCCCAGCGCGAGCGCGAGCAGGATCCACGCCCCGTCGGCGGAGCGCGGCACCGCGCAGCCGCAGCTGCCGGTCAGCGCGAGGTCGTGCTCGGGCGCGTTGTCATCCGGTGTCTCCAGGTTCGGCGGCTTGGTCGGCGCCCCGTCGGGGTCGAGCATCACGCCGCCGTCGAGCGGCGTCGGGTCCGGGCCGGCCTCGCCGCTCGGCGCGCAGCTGATCACCTTGGGGCTGCCGGTCAGCTCCGGGTTCGTCCCGCCGGCGCTGTCGACGCCGTAGACATGCACCACGTGCGCCTTGCCGTCCTTCATCTTCGAGGGCACCGGCATGGAGAAGCCGTGGTTCGCCGAGCCGAGGAGCGAGGTGAGGTCCGACCGCGTGACGTTCGCGACGACGTTGTAGCCCACCGCGCCCACCTGCCCCGGCCCGCCGTTGAAGTAGATCTGCACGTTGATGGACGTCGTCTTGGTATCCGGGTCCTGCGCCCAGCCGCGGACCAGCCCGCAGTCGACGCCCTCCACCGTGCCCTTCGGTTGCTGGCCCGTCGGCGGCGGCGGCGGCGTGACGGTGGAGAGGTTGTGGCGGCGGTGCCCCGTGAAGGTGCTGTCCGGGCAGCGGACGCGATAGACGATCCCATAGGCGGTGCCGCGAGCCTCGTAGATCTGGTAGCAGTCCGTCGTCGAGGTGTAGGCCTCGAAGAGGAGCACGTGCCCATCCCGGGCGAGCGCGTCGCCGGGGAGGAGCTCGTCGCGACCGATGCCGGTCCAGTGGTCGGTCCCGGAGGCGAAGTCGCCGCTGGCGTAGTAGTGGGAGAGGCAGCTCGTCACCGCCGAGGCCGCCGGGACCTGCCAGCACTTGGTGACGTACCCGGAGCAGTCGGCGCCCTTCCAGGTGGTGTCGGCCGGGTTCCAGCAGGTGCCGCCCCAGACGTAGGGGCAGCCGACGCCGGTCTTGGCGAGGTCGATGATCGCCTGCCGGGTCATCGTCGGGCAGCTGTCCGCGGCGAGCGCGCCGAGCGGCGCGAGGACGAGCGCCAGCGAGAGCAGCGCGAGGGAGCGCAGCGCGAGGGAGCGCCTCATCGCGCACCTCCCGCGGCGGAGACGGCCCAGCGTCGCACGGTGACGCCCTGCTCGTCGCTGGCGAGCTGGTAGACCGAGCCGTCGGGCCCGAGCTCCAGGTCGCGGAAGGCGTCGGTCGCGCGCGGCGCGAGCTCGACGGTGAGCGGGGCGGCGCCGGGGCGGCGCACCAGCACCACGCGGAGGATCTGATCGCCGTCCTCGAGCGCGAGGCCCAGGTAGAGCGAGGCGTCCGGTCGCGACTCCAGCGCGAAGGTGGCGAGGAGCTTGCCCGGCGGCACCACCTCGAGGAGGCGTGTGGCGAAGCGGCCCGCGTCGACGCGGCGGACGAGCGCGACCCCGTCCTCGCGGCCGGCGAGGAGCCGTGCCCCTGCCCCGCCGCGCGGCGGACGGCCCAGGCGGCGGAGAGCAGGCGCTCCGCCGTCCTTCGGCGCGCCCGCGCGCACGACCTGCACCTGCTCCTCGTGGCGCAGCTCGACCCAGACGTCGGGCGCGGCAGCCTCGCCGCTCACGCGGAGCGCGGTGATGAGCTGCAGCTTGCGATCGAGGCGCAGGCTGCGGAGCCGCTGCCCGTCGCGCGCGTGCTCCACGACGCGGAAGCCCGGCGCGGCGCCCGGCTCGTAGTAGAGCACCCAGGTGCGATCCCCGACGGGCGCGAGCTCCTCGGCGGTCTCGCCCTCGAGCGGGATCAGCTGGAGCAGCCGGCCCCGCGCGTCGAAGCGAGCGATGCGGCGGTTCACCTGGTCGAGGACCTGGAGCGCCCCGCCCTCCTCCACCGCGAGGCTCATCGGCCCAGGCCGGCTCGCCTCCTCGCGGCGACCGAGCTCGCCGGGCGCGCTGCCCCAGGCGGCCCGCACGACCACCTCGGCGTCGCCCGCGCCCACCCGCGCCGCGCTCGCCATCACGATCCGCTCCGGCCCGGCCGCGGCCAGCGCTGCCCGCCGTGCGATCACCTTCGGCTCGGGGTCCGCGCAGCCAGCGGCGAGCGCGATCCCCAGCATGGACAGAGAGAAGAGTCGCGTCCGCATCGCTCCGATTTTCGACCGCACGCCGACGGATGTCACGCGGTTTGCACGGGGTTTGCCTGCCACTGGACGTACGCGAGCATGCAAAAACTTGATGTTTCGAGGCGGCTATAGTATGGGTCAAAAAGCGCACAGGGCCGTGTTCGACTGGCCCTGGCCGTCCCGAAGCGCAAGAAGCACGCGGCCTTCCTGACGGTATGTGCCTTGCAGAAACTCCTCCCCAGGAGGCAGCGAATGCTAGCCATGAAGAAGATCGGTGTCCTGATGGGAGGCCTCTCCGCAGAGCGTGATATCTCCCTGCAGAGCGGCGAGAACGTCTTTCGCGCCCTCTCCGACCGCGGCTACAACGTGGTCCGCATCTTCGTCGACCGCGACATCGACCTCGTCCTCCGCCAGGCGAACGTGGACGTGGTCTTCAACGCCCTGCACGGGCGCTATGGTGAGGACGGCTGCATCCAGGGCGTCCTCGAGATCATGGGCATCCCCTACACCGGCTCGAGCGTCCTCGCCAGCTCGCTCGCGATGCACAAGATCAAGGCGAAGGAGCTCTTCCGGCTGCACAACCTGCCCACCCCGCCCTACTACGTCCTCGACCGCGACCGCTTCGTCTCGCTCGAGGAGGTGCACGGCGCCTTCGGCTTCCCGGTGATCGTGAAGCCCGCCAGCGAGGGCTCCAGCGTCGGCGTCTCCCTCGCCGAGAACCTCGAGCAGCTCGAGGAGGCCTGCGAGGACGCCTTCCGCTTCGATGACGTGGTGCTGGTCGAGCGCTACATCACGGGCAAGGAGGTCCACGTCGGCATCGTCGGCGACAAGGCCCTCGGCGCCATCGAGATCGCCTCGCACAACCGCATCTTCGACTACCAGGCGAAGTACGTGCCGGGCCACGCGGACTTCTTCCTGCCCGCCCGCCTCTCGCCGGAGCGCTACCGCGGCATCCTCACGCAGGCCCTGCGCGCGCACCAGGCGCTCGGCTGCGAGGGGGCGAGCCGCGTGAACATGATCGTCAGCGACCTCGGCAACGAGTACATCCTCGAGGTGAACACGCTGCCGGGCCTGACTCAGCAGAGCCTGCTCCCGCGCATCGCCGCCCACGCCGGGATGAGCTTCACCGATCTCTGCGAGGCGATCCTGAACGAGGCGCGGCTGCGCAGCCTCGGCTCCTCGCCCGAGACCGAGCGCCGCGTGCGTCAGAAGGAGCACCCGGGTCCCGAGCGCCGCTCGGCCGCCCCGGTGGGCCCGCAGTAGCTCCCTCCCTCTCCCCTTCTTCCGTCAGCGCTCGACGCTCGCGTGGTAACCTCCGCGTGTTCTCTCGCGGAGGCGACGCATGTCGAGACGAGCACGCTGGCTCCTGCTCGCGCTCTCGCTGCTCACCGGCTGCCCGGGGAGCCGGACCATCGCCGATCAGGGCTCCGAGTCGCTCCGCTGGCCGGACGGTCCGCGCCTCGACGCCTCCGGCGACGGCGCCCGCCCCGACGCGCCGCACCTGGACGGCGCGCGACTGGACGGTCCGCGTCCGGACGCCGCGGGGCTCGATCAGCCTCGCGGCGAGAAGACCTGCGCCGGCTGTCAGGCCTGGCAGGTGTGTGAGCAGGGACAGTGCGTGTGCGCGCCCTCGCTGCCCGCGGGCTGGCCGGCGACGTTCACGCTCCCCGTCGCGAACCCCATGCTGGTCCCCACTGCGAGCGCCGCGCTGCAGGGCGCCGACAATGTCTACGCGCCGGAGCTCCACGCGCTCGCCGGCGGGTACGCCATGTGGTACGGCGGCCAGGGCAGCGACGGCCACGACCGCATCTACCTCGCCACCTCCGAGGACGGCGCGCGCTGGCGCAAGTGGCCGAGCGACCAGAGCCCGCAGCCCGTCCTCGACCGCGGCGCCTCGAACCACGTCAACGACCCCAGCGTGGTGGCCGTCGGCGGCACCTGGCGGATGTACTACACCGACGCGGCGAGCGGCGAGGACGACAAGATCTGGCTCGCCACCTCGAGCGGGCTGACCGGCTTCGGCAAGAAGCAGCTGGTCCTCGACAAGGGCCTGGCCGGCAGCTGGGAGTCGCTGAAGGTCGGGCGCCCCGCGGTCCTCCTCGAGGGGGGCGTCTACAAGATGTGGTACGACGGCCAGGACGGCAGCGCGCGCCACGTCGGCTACGCCACCAGCAGCGACGGCCTCAGCTGGACCCGCCACCCGCAGAACCCCATCTTCCTCAACGCGGGGGCGGTCGACGTGAAGAAGGTGGGCGGCGCCTACGTGATGCTCCACGAGAGCGGGAGCGGCACCCGCTGGGCCACCAGCCCCGACGGCGTGCACTGCTGGACCGATCGCGGTCAGCTCTTCGGCCTCAGCGGCGCAGCCTACGACGCGCACGGCCAGGTGACCCCGTTCCTCGAGCTCGGCGCGACGGGCCAGGTCCGGGCGGTCTGGTTCGGCGGCGCGTCCGTCGCCACCTGGAACAAGAACCGCATCGCGCTCGCCCTGCCCGCGGGGAGCAGCTGGCCGGCCGGGGCCGGCTGCACGGGCTGCGTGTCCGCTGGCCTCTCCTGCTCGGCCGCCTGCCAGCTCGCCGGCAAGCAGCCCGTGGGATCCTGCGCCGCGCCAGGGAGCACCACCCCCGGCGCCTGCTGCGGCTGCACGGCCAGCCCCTGCGCGGGCTGCCTCGGCGGCAGCGTGGACTGCCACGCAGCCTGCGTCGGCG
>JAKLHH010000576.1 GCA_022710245.1 Myxococcota bacterium | reverse complement strand
CCGAGCTGCGGCTTCGAGAGCGCCTGGAAGACGAGCTCCTTCGTCTGCCCCTCGCGCGCCGTCTCCAGTCGATCGAAGACGACCAGCCAGCCGGTCCGCCGATCGAAGACGAACTCGCGCGTCACCTCGCGCGCCAGGTCCTCGGGAGCGGCGCCCGGCGGGTTGCGCTTGCGGTCGATGTTGTAGGCCTGCGTGGCGTCGCTCGCCGCGAAGACCACCTCCGGCTTCACGCAGTCGGCGGCCAGGCGGGCGGCGCCGAAGACGTGGGCGATCCGCTCCTGCGGGCCGTAGCTCCCGAGGAGGACCACGTTGTGCTCGCGCGAGAGGTGCGCCCAGAGGCCGTAGCCGCGCACCTCGCGCGTCAGCCACTCGCCCTTGCGGTAGAGCTGGAAGCTCCCCGCGTCGAAGTGCACGTGGTCCACGCGGTGGATGGAGCCGCCCTGCAGCGCCACGCCGGTCGCGCTCGCGTCGTTGCTGGTCCGCGCGAAGACCCAGCCCGGCCCGCGCGCGACGTGCGTCAGCGGCGTCGTCGCGAAGCTCTCCTCCTTCTCCTCGGCGCGGAAGAAGGGGACCACGTGCGCGGCGACGTTGAACGCGTGCACCTCGCCCTGGATCGGCGTCTTCGCCACGTCGATGTTCGTGCGCGCGTGCTGCATGAACCACTGACCCCAGCGCGCCTCCTGCGTGCCCCGCAGGCGGTCCGTCGCGAAGGCGAGGAGCCCGGACCAGCGCTCGTACTGGCAGGGCCACTCGGGCGACTCGATGTCGGCCCAGGTGAAGCCGTCGGCGAAGCCGGGCAGGTGGAGCTGCGTCGCGGCCAGCACGGTGTCCCGCGCGAAGTCCACGCCGCGGTCGCGCTTGAGCTCGCAGAGGAGGTCGCGCCCCGTCACCGAGCGCTCGGCCTCGGCGAGCTCGAAGACGTAGCGCATGGTGTCGGGGCTGTACTTGTTCCCCTCCATCCAGATGCCGCCGGCCGAGCGGAGGATGTACGTCTCCCGGATCGGGTGGCGGTGGCCGAGCCAGTCCTTGACCCCGGTGGTCCAGCGCGCGAGGGCCTCGGCTCGCAGCGCCGGCGCGTGCGGGTTGTCGCCCTGGGTGGCGAGGCCGATGATCAGGTTCACCTTGGCGCCGCCGGTGATCAGATCCGAGTCGGTGCCCTGATCGGCGCGCGTGCGGATGTCCTCGTCGGCGGTCTTGTTGAGCTTGGCGATCAACGTCTGCCGCTCGGCCGGGGTGAAGAGGTCGTAGGCCCAGTCGAAGATCAGCGCGACGTCCTGGAAGTTGTCGCGGTAGAAGTCGCCCTCGGCGCTGAACTGCGGCAGCAGAGCGAGCACGGTGTCGTGCGCGTGCTTGCCCGCCGCGCGGTCGCCGGTGACCGCGTAGTAGAGCGCGGCGGCCGCCGCGGCGGGGAGCTCCCTCGGGCGCGCCTCGGCGATGCGCTTGAGCTCGCCCCAGAGCGGCGTCCCCGCCTTGCGCTGGCGCCTCAGCTCGGCGAGGCGCTCGGGGGTGAGCCAGACGCGAGGGTGCGCCGCGCGCGGCGCGTGCTCGGCCGGGCAGGTCCCCGCGGCGAGGGCGACCTGCTTCGCCTCGGGCGCGAGCGGCGGCGGCTGATCAGGAGCCGAAGGCGCTCCAGGTTGCTGCTGCCGGATGCAAGCGGCGAGGAGCAGCAGGAGGAGGAAGCCAGAGGGGAGGGCGCGAACAGCACGCGGGCGCGGCGGTCGGGTCCAGGTCTTGAGCATGCGGGAGGTGTAGCACGGTCCCGGGGCCTGCGGCAGCGCGAGCTGCGAGGCCAGCGATCAGCGCCGCTTGCCGCTGCGGTCCTGCCAGCCGTCCTGCTGCCGCTTCCTCTCGGTGTCGAGCTGACCCATGCGGCGCTTGCGGTCGCCCTCCTGGTGCTTGTCCCGGGTGCCGCGGCCGCTGCTGCTGTCGTGGCCTCCGCGGACCTCCTCGGCCGGCTCGTCGCTGCGCTGCTCCTGCTTCTTGCCCCAGAAGAAGCGCAGGCCGTCGCCGCCGGGACGGGTGGCCTTCGGCCGCTGCAGCGCGGGGCCGACGGGGACCGTCGCGAGCTGCAGGCGCGGGCCGGTGAGGCTCCACGAGATCGCCTGCCCCGCGGCGCGGAGCGCCTCACCGAGGTCGCGCGCGTCGCGGCGCAGCTTCGCGCCGACGCGCTCGAAGGTCCGCGGCGGCGCTCCGCGCTGGCCGGGGCGCGCGGGCTGGGCGCCGGCGGCGCTGCCGAGCGCGACGACGAGGGCGAGGGCCAGGCTCAGGCGCTTCATCGAGGGCCTCCAGGGGTGGTCACTCGTCTGTGCAGGAGCGGTGCCACGGTTCGCTGGCCGGCCCGTCGCCGAGGCGCGCGCCGAAGGCACCGAGATCGCTGCTCGGCCGACCCATCTGCGACCGGCAGTTTGCGGCTGCCGACAGCGCCGGCTGGTCGGCCTGACCCGTGCCTACTTCGCGCCGGAGGCCCTCGCGGCGTCGAGCGCGCTCCAGTCGAGCGAGACCGGCACCAGGCTCCCGCGATCCTCGTGCCCCCAGTGGAAGAGCCGGCCCGCCTGCGGGCCGCGGAGCGCGAGCAGCACGCGCTCGCGCTCGCCGCCGCGCGCCACGGGCAGGAGGTCGCGCAGCCTCACCTGGCTGCGGGTGCCGGTGACGCGCAGGCGCACCGCCTCGCCCGTGAACCAGCTGCGCAGGCCGAGGAGCTCCTCGAGGAGCTGGCTGTGCAGGTGGTGGAAGGTGAGCCCCTCGACCGTGACCGCCGCGCGGCTGCCGAGGAGGAAGGCGCGATAGGGCTCGGGGAGCGGCCCCACCTCGTCCTCGATCGCGATCGGCGGCTGCTCCACGACCGGCACCGCGGGACGGCCCTCGAGGGCGGCCAGCGCGACGCGCAGCCGGTTGGCCGCCGCGCGCGCGCCCTTGCCTCGGGCGGCCAGCCAGCGCAGCAGCGCGTCGTCGGAGAGCGTGGCCGCGGCCGTCGCCTGGAGCAGGAGCGAGACCGAGAGCCCGCGCGGGAGCGTGGGCCGGTCAGCGGCCAGGAGCCGCGGCGCGAGGGCAGCCAGGCGGTCGCGGGCGCCGGCGATCGCCGCCTGCAGCTCGCCGAGGGTCGCGGGCGCGCCGGGCAGCTTCCGGAGGTCCTCGACGAGCGCGCCGAGCAGGTAGGAGTCGTCGGCGAGCTCGGCGGCGGCCGAGTGCGCGATCGCCTCGTCGAGCTCGCGCACGGGGCCCGGGAGCGCGAGCAGCCGCCGCAGCGCGCCGACGTCGATCGCGGCCGCGAGCTCGGCCGGCTCCAGCCCGGCGGGCTGGAAGCCCTCGGCGGCGCGCGCCGCGAGGAGCTCGGCCAGGCGCGCCCGCGCGGCGTCGTCGTCGAGCGTGCGGTGGGTCTCCTCGGCGACCACCTCGTCGCCGCGGAGCCGCCGCTCGAAGACGAGCCTGCCGAGGACCTCGAGCTCGCACCGCTCCGCGACCGACCCCTGGACGCGGAGCAGGCGCTCCTTCACGGCTCTGCCCCCGCCAGCAGCGAGGCCACCCAGCCGCTGAGCCCGACGCGCGGCGCCGGGCCGCGGTCGCGTGCCCGCTCCAGGCTCTCCTCCAGGCGCGCGGCGACCTCGTCGAGGCTGAGGACGCCGCTCTCGCGACGGATCTCCTCGGGGTCGGCGGAGGTCGCCAGCTGGCGCGCCAGCGCGCCTCCGAGCGCGCCGACGTCGCGCGCGGGGACCAGCTCTCCGAGGCGAGCCGAGGTGATCAGGTCCGGGATGCCCCCGACGCTGGAGGCGACCACGCGCCGCCCGGCGGAGAGCGCCTCCAGGATCACGTTCGGCGTGCCCTCGGCCCAGCTCGGCAGCGCGAGGAGGTCGCAGGCCCCGATCCACTCGGCGACCTCGGGCAGCGGGCGTCCGCCGGTGAGGAGCACCCGCTCGCCGAACGCGGCCGCTCGCGCCGCCAGCTCGGCCTGCGCCTCACCCTGGCCCACGTAGACGAGCCGGGCCGCCGGATCGCGCGCCACCACCTGCCGGAACGCCTCGAGGAGGTCGAAGACCCCCTTCGCCCGCTCGGTGCGCCCGACGAAGAGCACCAGCCGCTCGCCGTCGTCGCGGCCGAGCCTCGCGCGGGCCTGGCCGCGGTCCCGCGGCGCGAAGAGCTCGCGGTTGACGCCCGTCGGGATCACGTCGACGCGCTCCGGGGCCGCGCCGAGCTCGATCAGCTTCTCGGCGAGAGGGCGGCTCACCGCGATGACGCGCGCGGCCCCCGGCAGGAAGCGGCGCAGGAGCGCGCGGGCGGGTGGCTTCTGCGCGACGATGTTCACGTCGGAGCCGATCGACTCCACCACGACCGGCAGCCCGAGGAGCTGGCCGACCCACAGCGCTGCCACCCCGTCCGGGTAGACCCAGGTCGACCAGAGGACGTCGGTCTCGGCCCGGCGGGCGAGGACGGCGCGGAAGATCCCCGCCGCGTAGAGCAGCCACTGCACGGGCAGGCCCACCTTGGGGATCAGCAGGTAGCGCGGGTGCTCCACCTCGAGGCCGCGGATCACCTCGCGCCGCGGCGCGCCGGCGACCCGACCGGCGTGGCTCCAGCGGCCGAGGAGCGGGGCCAGGGGAAAGGTGGGGATGGTGCCCAGCACCGAGATCTCGCAGCGCCCCTGCACCGAGGCGTACCGCTGGGCCACGTGGGGCTCGTCGAGGGGGACGACGGCGTTCGGGAAGACCTTGGTCACGGCGAGCACACGCATCGCACCCATCCTGTCGAGTCCACAGCACTATCGCCGGGGCGGGCGAACTTGACAAGAAACGAGCTTCCGGAGAACGTGACGGCAGATGCGGATCGTGCACGTGCTGGCGTCGTTCGAGGTCGGAGGCGGGGAGACCGTCGCGCTCTCCCTGGCTGCGCGGCAGCACGCGCAGGGGCACCACGTGGTGGTGGTGGCGCTCGGCGCCCCGTACGGGCCGATGGCCGAGCGCTTCCGCGCCGCCGAGGTCGCCGTGCGGGTCATCGCCAAGGGCCCTGGCCTCGACTGGACGCTCTTCCCGCGGCTCTACGAGGTCTTCGTCAGGGAGCGCGCCGAGGTGGTGCACACGCACAACCCGCAGTCGCTGGTCTACGCTGCCCCTGCCGGCCGCGCCGCGCGCTGCTGCGTCGTGCACACCAAGCACGGCGACTCCCAGGACGCCCCGCGGCGCATGTGGCTCCGGAGGCAGGCCGCCACCCTGGTCGACGCCTTCGTCTCGGTCTCGCGCAAGACCGAGGAGCACGCGCGCCAGGTGGGGGAGGGGCCGCTCGACCGGCTGCACGTGATCGAGAACGGCGTCGACCTCACCCGCTTTCGCCCCGACCCCGAGGCTGGCCCCGCGCTGCGCGCCGAGCTCGGCCTCTCGCCGGGCACCCGGCTGGTGGGCAGCGTCGGCCGGCTGGCGGAGGTGAAGAACCACGCCCTGCTCGTGCGGGCGATGGCGCCGCTCCTCGGACCCGAGCTGAGGCTGATCCTCCTCGGCGAGGGGCCCGAGCGCAGCGCGCTGACCGACCTCGCGGCCCTGCTCGGCCGCAGCGCGGAGGTCCACCTCCTCGGCCAGCGGCGGGACGTGCCGAGGGTGATGGCCGCGCTCGACCTCTTCGTGCTCAGCTCACGCAACGAGGGGCTGCCGCTGGT
>JAKLHH010000575.1 GCA_022710245.1 Myxococcota bacterium | reverse complement strand
ACTGAGCGCGACCGCTCGTGGTGACCTGCACGTACAGCACGCGTGAGGAGTGGATGCGCAGGGCTCAGAGGATAGTTGTGCTCGGGCTGATGCTCGGTCTGGGGCTCGCGGGCTGCCACCGGCTCCTCGGCTTGCAGCCAAGCAGCGACCCCCGCGCGGACCGCAGTGGCCTCGAGGCGGGACGCGAGCTGGGGCAGCGGGACCAGGGCCGCGACCGCGATGCAGGTCCCTCCGACGTCCGCCGCGACCGCCCTGTTGACGACCGCCCCGTCGATCTGCGCGCCGATCGCCCCAGGGACCTCGCCCCGGACCAGCCGCCACTGATCCAGCCGCCGCGTCCCGTCGCACCGCTCAGCGGCAGCGTCTCCCACGGCGAGTCCCTGCTCTTCACCTGGGCGCTGCCGCCGGGCACCGACGCGGCTCGCCTCGAGCTTACCTGGTCGGGAGGGAGCTACACGACGGACCTTAGCCCGGGCGTCCTCAGCTACACGATCAAGAAGAGCGCGCTCGCCGCGGGACGTACCCTCACCTGGAGGCTGCGAGGCCTGCGCCAGGGGCAGACCGGGACCAAGAGCAGCCCGACCTGGCGCCTCTGGCTGGGCAAGGGGAGCGTGCCGGGCTCGACCGCCGCCTGGGGCGTGGTCCCCGACCTCGACGGCGACGGGCTCGCCGATCTGGTGGTCGGCGCACCCGGAGCGAACGAGGTGCGGGTCTACCGGGGATCGCCCTCGAGCGTCCCCACCGTCCCCGACTTCACGCTGGTGTCCGGGGCCGGCTTTGGCTCCTCCCTCGCCGCCGTCGACCTCGACGGCGACGGCGTCCTCGAGCTGATCGTCGGCGCGCCCTCGGCGCCGGCGACCGCCGCGACCGGCCGCGTGGCGATCTATCCCGCCAGCGCGCTGACGTCACTGAAGTGGCTCGACGGCACGCAGCCGGCGGGCAGCTTCGGCGCGGCGGTCGCGGGGATCGGGGACTTCGACGGCGACGGCTACGGCGACCTGGTCGTGGGAGAGCCTGGCCACGCCGGTTCGGCGACGCAGGTCGGGCGCGTGCTGCTCTACCGAGGAGGCCCCGGCGCGCCGGTGCATGCCGCGAGCCTCACCAGCGCGGCGACCACGAAGCTCGGCGTGCGCGTCGCCGCGGCCGGCGACGTCAACGGAGACCACCTCGCGGACTTCCTGGCGGCGGACGAGGCGGAGCACGTCTACCTCTGCCCGGGGACCGCGACGATAGCGGCGACGCTGAGCTGCGCGCCGCTCGTCGGCTACTCGGGCAACGGCTACGGGCAGGCGATCGCCGGCGTCGGCGACCTCGACGGGACGGGCTACGCCGACGCCATCGTCAGCGCGCCGGCGGGGAACAGCGGGGCGGGCGTGCTCCTTGTCTACCACGGGAAGCCAGGCGGCTTCGGCAACCCGATGAGCGTGGGCTTCGGCGGCACCACCGTCTCGGCGGGCAGGGCGGTCGCCGGCGCCGGCGACGTGAACGCCGACGGCCTCGACGAGTTCCTGGTCGGGGCGGTGAGCGCGTACTCGGTCTACCGCTGGACTGGCGCCAGCTTCACCGAGCTCGCCGGCAACGTGATCCCCTCGTTCCCCAGCTTTGGCGCGGCCGTCGCGGGGCTCGGTGACGTCAACGGCGATGGCTTCGGCGACGCCGCGGTCGGGGTGCCGGGCGCGGCCCGCGTCGACTGGGAGCACGGCTCGGGCTCGAACCCCACCTCGCCGGGCTCGATCTTCGGGACGGCCGGCAGCAGCTTCGGCGCGGTGCTGCTCTCGGTCTACTGACCTGACGCCGTGGTCAGCTCCGGCCCTCTCTCCCGCGGGTGACTCGCCCGCGGCCCAGCGACAGCCAGACGCCAGCGAGCAGCAGCTGAAGGAGCAGCGCTCCGAGCGGCTCCCCCGCCGTGGCTGACTGCTGGCACGAGCAACCCGAGCTGGGGCTGGGGGGCAGCGCCTGGTCGCCAGCCGCCGGATGGTCCGCGGCCAGGCCGTCGCGCCGCTCCGCGCTGTCCGCCCAAACGCCGTCGCGCTGCTCCGCGCTGTCCGCCCAAACGCCGTCGCCGGTCGCGGCCTCAGCGGAGCGATGGTCCCGCGGCGCGGCGTCCTTGAGGCCCGCCTCCTTGTGCGCGCCACCGTCCGCGGGAGCGCCCGCGTCCTTCAAGGGCGGCTTCGAGGAGTACTCATAGGCTCCCCGGTCCCAGGTGCCGTCCGCTCCCCTGACGGCGCCTGTCACGTCCACGCCATAGGGAGACGCGAGCGCGTATCCTGCCTGGGTTGGCCCCGAGAGCCGCAGATCGCCTGTCGCCAGGTTGACGAAGGGGCTGCCGGTCCCGACCTGCTTGTGCGGCTCGGCGGGGACGCTGGTGGCAGAGTAGTAGGCGTTGTAGTCCCCGGCGACGGCCAGCGAAGCGTTCATGTTATAGATGAGGTTGTTGTAGACGAGGGGCGTCCCGGTGGTGTTGCCGCCTATCCAGCCGCCCGAGGAGCAGTTGATGAACGTATTATTGTAGACCTCGGGGCTGACCAGGTTCCCCGCGGAGGTCCCGGTGATGATGCCGTTGCCGGAGTCGTTGTCCTTGAAGATGTTGCCGTAGATCTTCGCGCCGATGTTGTCGGCGTTGTTCGCCACGATGACCCCCGTGCCGGAGGTCCTGCCCTCGAACCAGTTATAGCGCGCGACCTGGTTCTTCATGATCCCGTAGTTGTTGTTGAGGTCCTCACCATGGTGGAGGGACGAGCTGAAGCCGTTGAGCACCACGTTGTATTCGAAGAGCCAGTTGTCCTGGTAGTGCGCTGCCCCCAGCGGGGAGGTCGCCCAGTAGACGTTCCCCCAGCCGCTGAAGTAGGAGTGGCTGATGGTCACGTTGTCTGTCTCCCCGAACTGGTTGCCCGTGCCGAGAAAGAACTTCTCCAGGTCGCCGGCCGGGGCGGTGGCGGCCACGTGGGAGATGACGAAGTCCGTCGTGTTGCTGCCGTTCGCGCCGACCGTCACCGGATAGGCCAGCGAGGATGAGAACGCGAAGCCGTACTGAGACGGCGTCCTTGACCAGGTAGGGCCGACGGACCCATCGAAGACCCAGTACGAGGTGGCGAAGACGAGCTCCGAGGTCCACGTCGCCTGAGCGCTCTCCACGGAGTAGCTGTTGCTCCAGCCCGTGCTGGTCCCGTGATCTGCGGCGGTCGCCCCCTTGATCGTGATCACCAGAGCTCCCGAGGTGGGCGTGCTGAAGGTCCTCCCGGCGTAGGTGCCCCCGGCGATGTAGTAGGTATCGCCTCGCACCAGCGACGAGGGGAGGGCCTTGCAGGCGTTGGCGCCCCAGTCCGCGCAGGTCGTGCCCGAGGCACTGCTGCGGATGTAGTGCGACGCAGCCCGGGCAGTGGCGGGGGCCAGGATCAGGCTGCAGGTCAGAACCAGCACACACGGTCGCGCCATCTACGCCTCCTCGGAGTGTGGTGATTGCCTCACGAGGAGAGCGACCTTGTCAATCACGCGAGGCGGCCCTCGCCCGGGGCTGGCGAAGCGCGCGAGCGCTCGACGAGAGCCAGCTCAGCGAGTCGAGGCGGTCGCGGGCGGGAACTCGTAGCTGTTGTAGATCTCGAAGCGCGGCGGCGGGTCGGGCACGCGGATGAAGCCGACGCGGTCGCCCTCGATCGCGTGGCGCTCGACGCGGCAGCCCGGCCGGCAGCGCAGCGTCTCCATCCAGTGGAAGCGGATCACCGTCCGCGGCACGCGGCGCTCGAGCTGCACCTCGATGCGGTTGAGGTCCTGGGCGAGGATCTTCCCCTGGCCCTCGAGGAAGTAGCTCGGCTGCGGGAGCACCCCGTAGATGCGGCGACCGCCGACCAGCGCGCGGAAGCGCAGCAGGTCCTTGCGCCACTCGAGCGCGGGCTTGAAGTTGAGCATGACGACGAACCCCACCCCGTAGCGCTCGAGGTACTCGGCGAGCTGCTTGCCGGGCAGGTTGCCGTCCGGGTGCCAGCGGAAGAGGTGCGCGTCCACGTGGTGCACGAAGCGCTCGTCCATCGCGCCCAGCACCGGGAGCTTGCTCGCCCAGAGCAGGTACTCGCCGAGCATCCAGTCCTGCACCAGCACGCGGCCGCGGCCGCGGTGCTCGCGCTGGAGCCAGTCGCGCACCTGCACCATGTTCGGGTCGGGGCCAGCGTGGCCGAGCGGCACCGGCCGCGGACCGTAGAGGCCAAGGAACGGATCCGGCGGCGGGTCGGTCGGGTTCGCGCCCGGCACCGGCTTCTTCGCCAGCGGCAGCGCGCCCGGCATGTAGATGAGGACGGTGCCGATGAAGCGGGGCAGGAGCGCGAGCAGGCAGAGCGCGAGCAGCACCTGACCCTTGCGGCCGAGCGCGCGCAGGCTGGCGCGGGAGAGCAGGCTGGTGAGCGCCGCCGCGGCCGGGAGCGCGGCGGCGAGCGTCGCCGGCGCGATGTAGCGGTAGGGCTGGATCTGGCGGGTGAGCTTGAAGTAGCCGCCCGCGTAGGCGAGGAGCAGCGTGCAGCCGAGGAGCGTGAGCAGCGGCAGGGTGCGGCGGTCGCGCTCGCGGCGCCAGCACCAGAGCGTCCAGGCCGCGGCCGCGAAGCAGAGGACGCGCAGCAGGGTCCGCGTCGGACCCGCGCCGGTGTCCCAGGGCTCCTTCAAGAGGTCGAGGAAGTCGGTGACGATCGTGGTGACGCCCGGGCGCAGGAAGCAGGTCACGTCCATCACGTAGTGCCAGAAGCGGCGCGCGGTGAGGACGAAGGGCAGGGTGGCCGAGAGCACCAGGCCGGCGGTGAGGAGCACGCCCAGGTGGTGCTGCAGGCGGAGCTGGCGCACGGAGCGGAGGTAGACGATCGCGCAGGGCAGCGCGGCGACGACGGCCCCGTACGGGTGGACGAGCGCGAGGAGGCCGGCCGCGAGCGCGGCCGGGAGCCAGAGCCAGGCGCGGCGCTCCTCGACGGCGCGGAAGACGAGCCCGAGGAGCACGAGCCCGAGCGCCGAGGCGAAGCACCAGGAGATCATCCCGCAGAACCAGCTCCAGTGCAGGAAGCTGTCGAAGAACCAGAGCAGCACCCAGAGCAGCGCGGCGACCGCGGCCTCCAGCGGCCGCAGGCGCAGCAGGCGGGCGGCGGCGTAGCCGAGGAGCGGGAGCAGCAGGTGCACGAGGAGGATGTAGAGGTTGAACGCGCGGTGCTCGTCGACGCCGAGGCGGGTCAGGCCGATGACGAAGAGCTCGAGCGACTTGGTGCTGAGGTCCTCGACGGCGCCGGCGGGCTGCCCCGCGAGGAGCTGCGGATCGTAGGACCACAGCTTGCCCCAGCCCTCGAACGCGCGCCGCGCGCGGTCCACCTGCTCGATGTGGATGCCGTAGTCGATCGCCGAGATCGGCTCCTTGCCGAGCATCACCCTGGGCGGCGCGAAGTAGAGGAGCAGCGCGAGGTGCAGCGCGAGCGCGCCCCCGAGGACGAGCGGCGCGACCCAGCGCGGGGTGCGGGGCTGCGTGCTCGCGGGGCTGGCCGAGGTCGCGGGGCTGGCCGGCGTCGCGGGGCTGCCCGGAGTCGCGGGGCTGCCCGAGGTCGCAGAGCTCGCCGGAGCAGCGCTCACGGGGCTGGCCGGGGTCTCGGGGCTGGCGGGGGTCTCGCTCATGCTGGCCTGCGTGGGCTCGACGAGGCTC
>JAKLHH010000574.1 GCA_022710245.1 Myxococcota bacterium | reverse complement strand
CTTCTACACCGACCCCGACGAGAAGGAGCAGAACGAGCCCTTCCGCGACCTGCTCAAGTCGCAGAACCTCGACCGCAACAAGTACCGCGGCATCGGCGTCGTGAACATGAAGGACACCTGGAAGCCGAACGTCTTCATCCGCCGCGCGGTGCGCCAGAAGATGGCCAAGTTCAACTCGTTGATCCTCACCGACCCGGATCACCGCCTGAAGAAGGCGTGGGACCTCGGGGACTGCAACGACAAGGACGTGGTCATCATCATCGGCAGGGATCGCAAGGTCTACTTCACCAAGAACGGGAAGCTCACCCCGGACGAGATGAAGCGCGGCCTCCAGCTGATCAGGGAGCTGATGGCGAAGTAGCGCTCGTTGAGCGACGCAGCGCTCGCCGCCGACGCAGCGCTCGCTGACTACCGCCGCTGGCTGACCAGGCGACGCACCTTGCGCGCCAGCTTTTGCTGCAGCTTGCAGCGACGGCTGTAGACCGACACCGTGAGGACGCCGAGCTCGCGGGCCAGCTCCTCGGGCTCGTACCCCCGCAGGTAGAGCGCCTCGAGGAAGCGCCGGTGGGTCGGCGTGGGGTGATCGCTCGGCTGCTCGAGGATCGAGTCGTCGAAGCGGCCCGGGCGGAAGTGGGTCGTGCGGATCCGGTCGATGGTCTTGTTGCGCGCGATGATGCCCAGCCAGACCGCCAGGTTCTGCGAGCGGCGCGGATCGAACTGCCGCAGCATCCGCATGTCGTCGTCGAGCATCGAGACCCACAGGTCGCCGAGCATGTCCTCGACGTCCTGGGGACCGGCCTCGTAACCCGCTCGACGGAACGCGCGGTCGACGCAGGCGCGCAGGTAGGGGGCGTAGCGCTCGACGAAGTCGCTGCGGGCGGCGGCGCTGCCCGCCAGCGCCCTCAGCAGCAACTCGACCCCGGCCTCCAGCATCAGCGCTTGCCGAGTGAGAGGCGCCCGGTCCTCGCGTCTTCGTCCGACGCTCCGGGATGACGCCGCGGGCGCCCCGACGGAGCGGGCCTGGCGCTGGGCCGCTTGCTGCTCCGTCCGATCACCTGCCATGCCTGCACCAGGTTCCGGGCGCAGTGCTCGAAGAACCCCCTGACCTCCTCGGTCGCGGCGCTCCCCAGCGCGATCTTCTCGAGCCAGCTGCGCATCAGCTCCGGCTCGCACTGCCGGCGCAGCAGCTCGGCGACCTCGCGCACGGCGAGATCGGTGTCCATGTAGCGCCCTTCCAGCCACTCGAGTCCCATGACAGCCTCCTGCCACACACCCGCCCAACCCACGGCCGTGACCACCGGGCTCGAGCAAGTCGAGTGCCAGAGACGAGGCCTCGCAGGAAGGTGGAATGATTGAGCCGTCTGTCGCAGGGCACCTGGAGACGTTTGATAACGCAACGCGATGCTGGCTGCCGGCGCCAGGCAGGTCAGGGCCGCTGCTGCGGCGGGTGCACACCGCCCGCCCTTGAAGCGGGCTCGCCCGCGGCACAGAATGAGCAGCCATGCTGCTGCTCTTCTTGATGGATCCGCTGGAGAGGGTGAAGCCCGAGAAGGACACCTCCTTCGCCTTCATGCTGGGGGCCCAGCGCCGCGGCCATCAGGTCTGCTACCTGCCGCAGGGCGGGATCAGCCTGCGCGAGGACCGGGTCAGCTTCGACGTGGTGCCGGTGACGGCGCGGCGGGACCCGGCGGCGCCGTTCGTGCGGGGCGCGCCCCGGCGCCTCGACGCGGAGGAGGTCGGCGCCGTCCTCGTGCGCACCGACCCGCCGTTCGACGAGCGCTACCTGATGGACACCTGGCTCCTCGAGCGCGTCGCCGCCAGGGTGCCAGTGATCAATGAGCCGGCCGGGCTGCGCGCCGTCAACGAGAAGCTCTGGGTCACGCGCTTCTGCGAGCTGACCCCCCCCACGCTGGTCACCCGCCGCCGCGAGCTCTTCGACGAGTTCCTCGCCCGCCACCGTGACCTCGTCGCCAAGCCGACCGGCGGCTTCGGGGGGGCCGGCGTCTTCCGCGTGCGCGCCGGCGACAGCAACGCGGCGGTGATCTTCGAGACGCTGACCCGGCACGGCGCGACCGAGCTGATCGCGCAGCCGTTCCTGCCCGAGGCCGACCTGGGCGACAAGCGGATCCTGCTCCTCGACGGCGAGCCGCTGGGGGCGGTGCTGCGCGTCCACGCGCCGGGAGACCACCGCAACAACTTCCTCGCCGGAGGCACCGCGCACGCCGCGGAGCTCGACGAGCGCGACCTCGCCATCATCGCCACGCTGCGGCCGCACCTGCGCGCGCTCGGGCTGCACTTCGTCGGCCTCGACGTGATCGGCCCCTACCTGATCGAGGTGAACGTGACGTCGCCGACCTGCCTGCAGGAGATGAACCGGCTCGGCGGCGGGCTGCAGCTCGAGGACCGCGTGATCGCCTACGTCGAGGAGCTGGTCGCCCGCGCGGCGGGCGCGCGCCGGGTCCAGCGAGAGGCGCTGCGATGACTTCGCCCTTCATCGCGGAGCGTCCGAAGGACGCGAGCAGGGCGAAGTCCCCCGGAGGGGATCCTTGAAGTCAGCCGAGCTGCTCCGCAAGGGGATCGAGGAGGAGGTCTACACAGGGCGGCGGGACGGCGAGGTGGTGGGCCTCTCGGACCGCATCGTGCGGGCGCGCCCCGGCTTCTCCGTCGAGCCGGACAGCCGCAACGTGGAGCACACCACGCCGCCGCTGCGCGGCTACCCGGAGCTCGGCCGTACGCTCCTCGCCGGCCGGCGCCGCCTGCGCGAGGTCCTCGCCGAGCTCGGGGGCTACACCATCGTCCCCGGCGCGAGCCTCTCGCTCGGCGACACGCGGCGCTTCCTCCGCTCCGAGCCCGGCAACGCCTATCATGACTTCATCGAGCGCGCCTACGGCTCGAGCGTGGTGACGACGAGCGAGCACCTCAACGTGGGGATCGAGGAGCCCGAGGCGCTGCTGCGAGCCTGCCGCCTGGCGCGGGCGGAGGCCTGCCTCTTCCTCGCGCTCAGCGCCAGCTCGCCCTTCCTCGACGGTCGGGCGACCGGCTATCACTCGACGCGCTGGGCTGTCTTCCCGCGCACGCCGCCGCGCGTGCCGCTCTTCGCCAGCCACGCGGCGTACCGGGCCTGGATCGAGGCGCAGCTCGCGAGCGGCGCGATGCGGACCATCCGCCACCTCTGGGCCAGCGCGCGCCCGAACGGGGTGGGCGCGCCGGCGCAGCTCGAGCGCCTCGAGCTCCGGGTCTGCGACAGCTGCGAGGACCCGGCGCTGGTCCTCGGGCTCTGCGCGCTCCTCGAGGCGAGGGTCTGGCAGGCGCTCGAGGACGAGGCGCTGGACCCGCTGCGCGCCCGCTCCGGCGAGGCGCTCCTCGAGCTGGCGCTGGCCAACGACACGGCGGCGGCGCGGACCAGCCTGGAGGCCGAGCTGACGCGCTGGAGCGACGGGCGCCGCTTGCCAGCGAGCCGCTGGATCGCCGAGCTCCTCGCCGAGGTGCAGCCGGTCGCCGAGGCGCACGGCTTCGCCCGCTACCTCGCGCCGCTCCGGGGGGTCCTCGAGCGGGGCAACACCGCGCAGCGCTGGCTGGCGCAGCACGCGGCCGGGCGGAGCGTGCAGGAGATCGTCGCCGGGGAGGTCGAGGCGATGGAGGCGCTCGAGTGGTCGCTGGCCGCCACCTGCTGCTGACAGCGGCCGCGCGTCACTGGCCGGTGCGGCGCTTCAGCTCGCTCAGGGCACGTAGCCGTCGCGGCGCAGGTTACCGCGGCCGGTGGGCCAGGGCAGGCAGTTCGAGCTCGAGCCCGCGACCCCGTAGATCAGCACCTGGCGGGTCTTGTCCTCGCCGTCCTTCAGGCTGACCACGATCTCCAGCGCGCCGTCGCCGTCCAGGTCCGCGATGGTCGGCACCGGCATCGCGCCGCGCTTGGGGAGCGCGAGCTGGTGCAGGATGTTGCCCGCCGCGTCGAGGACGAAGAGCTTCCCCTTGCCCTCGTCGGGCGAGTAGGTGTTGAAGACCAGCTCGGGGACGCCGTCGCCGGAGAGGTCGGCGATCGCGACGCCGCCGGTGAGGACGCGGGCGTCGGTGGTGTAGGTGGTCTTCCAGACCTCCTGGCGGGCGGCGTCGACGCAGTGGATGCGCCCGTCGAAGCCGGCGAAGACGAGCTCCGGTCCCTTGCGGGTCGGGTCGAGGTCGGCGACGGCCACCTGGTTCGTCGCCGCGACGACGTTGGTGCCCTCGAAGTCCCAGAGCCCGGCGAGGTAGTCGGAGGCGTGGAAGGGCGTGGTCCAGCCGGCGGGCCGCGTCCCGTCGGGGTGGAGCGCCCAGAGACCGACGCCCTTCAGGCGGTCGGTCTGCGCCGCGTTCTGCACCGAGCCGAGCACCACCAGCTCGTGCTTGCCGTCGCCGTCGAGGTCGACGATGGCCGGCGCGGAGTTGGTGAAGTGCGCTTGCAGCGCGCTGTCCTCGTTCTCCGCCCAGCCCTGCTGCGCCTCGCTGTAGTCGTGGAGGAAGCGCACGCCGGAGAGCTTCTTCCGGTCCTTGAAGATCGCCGCGGCGTCGAAGGCCCGGCCCGTGCCCTCGTGCAGGCTCATGTAGGCGTTGTCCTGAGGCGCGAGGATGTCGAGCTTGCCGTCGCCGCTGACGTCGCCGAGCGCGAGGGTCTGGTCGAAGCCGCCTGTCACGTAGCAGTGGTCGTCGCAGCCAGCCGCGCCGCTGGTGTTCGGCGGGAACCCGGGGACCACGCTGCCGTCGCCGCGGTAGGCCATCACGATGTCCTTCTGGCTACCGGCGGAGAGCACCGTGCTCGCCACCACGACGAGCTCCAGCTTGCCGTCGCCGTCCACGTCGCCCGCCGCGATGGCGCGCAGCTCGTCGCGAAAGGTGACCGGGAAGCCGGGCAGCGCCTGAGCCTTGGCGTCATAGAGGTAGACCTTGTCCCGCGCGGCGACCGCGACCTCGAGGCCGGGCCGCGAGGGGACCAGGTCGGCGACGACGGGTGAGGCCCAGATGCGGCCGCCCACCTGCGCGCGGAAGACCACGGCGCCGTCCGCGTGCCAGCCGAGGAGCAGCTCGTCCCGCGGCACCAGCACCTCCTGCTTGCCGTCGCCGTCGAGGTCGGCGACGGCGGGCGAGCCGAGCCAGGCCTCGTGCCAGCGGTCGAGGAGCGTGCGCTCGAGGACCGGCGCGGCGACGGTCTTCGAGCCGCCGCCGTCGGCGGCGTTGCAGGCCGGCTTGGGCAGCGGCGCGGGCTCGCCAGGGACGCCGCGGTCGACGCCGGGCGAGGTGCCCGTGCCCGGCCCGTCACCGCCGCCGGGGTTGCGGCTGGGGTCCTCCTTGCAGGCAACGACCGCGAGGACGAGCACGAGCACGGCGGGCCGCAGCGTTCGGCACATCGTCTCCTCCATGGCAACAGGCTGATTCCCCGATTCTACTCGCCCGCGGCCCCGGTGTAAGCCCTCCGCGGCAGCGGCGTTTCCCGGGAGAACGCCGGACGGAGGTCCCCATGTCGATGTCGAGCCTGAAGCTGGTCGCGCTGGCCCTCGCCGCTGTCTTCGCCGCCCTCGCCTGCGCCTACGGCGGGAGCCCCGCGATGACGGCGGCGCGGGCGCCGATGGCCGTGGCCGCCGGGCAGGCGGTCCACGTGCCCGGGGAGCACAACACCGAGGCCTACGACC
>JAKLHH010000573.1 GCA_022710245.1 Myxococcota bacterium | reverse complement strand
CCTTCTCGTCGGGGTCGGTGTAGAAGATGGTGAGGACCTTCCCGCCGACGTCCGGGATCCAGGCGGGCTTGTCGTTCGCGTCCCGTACCTCGAGGGTGTTCACCGTCTGCCCGACGCGGAGCGCCGCCGCGCTGCCCGCCACGGTGAGGACCACCGCCAGCAAACCGATCCCCAGGACTCTCCTCGCGCATGCCATGCTCGCTGCCTCCCGTCTCGCGCTGACTCTTCCCTCGCCCGCTCCCGAGCAACACCCCGGAGCGTGCGCGTAAGTCTAGGCGGTGGATGGGCGGGGTGCAACCGGGCCCGAGGGAGGGTGCCGGCCCGACCGCGGGACCGGTCAGCGCTGGCAGGCCGGGCAGTAGTGAGCGCTGCGTCCCCCGAGCACCAGCCGCCGGACCGTCGCGGAGCACGCCAGGCACGGCTCGCCCTCGCGCGCGTAGACGCGGCGCTCGTCCTGGTAGCCGCCGTCGCTGCCGTCGGGCGCGACGAAGTCGTCGATGCTGGTCCCGCCGGTCTCGATGCCGCGCTCGAGGACGGCGCGCACCGCCGCGGCGAGCGCGTCGCACTCGGCCAGCGTCAGCCGCCCGCCCTGGCGCGCCGGGCGGATCCCCGCGCGGAAGAGCGCCTCGTCCGCGTAGATGTTGCCGACGCCGGCGAGGATGCTCTGATCGAGGAGCAGGCACTTGATCGCCGAGCGACGGCCGCGGGTCGCCTCGCGCAGCAGCTCGCCGGTCGCTCCCAGCGCGTCGGGGCCCAGCCGGTCGAGGCGCGCGTCGCTCTTGCCGTGCGCGAGGAGCTTCACCTTGCCGAAGCGGCGGATGTCACGGAAGAGGACGGGCGGCCCGCCGTCGGTGAAGCGCAGCTGGAGGTGGGTGTGGCGGTCTGGCTCGAAGCCGCCCTCGGGCACCCCCTCGAGCCGCGCCGCCGCGGTGATCAGGCGCGGGCTGCAGCAGCCGCCGACCAGGAGCTGCCCCGTCATCCCGAGGTGGAGGAGCAGCCGCGTGCCGTCGTCGAGACCGGCGAGCAGGTACTTGCCGTGGCGGTCGAGCGCGAGCACGGTGCGCCCGGGGAGCCGCCGCGCGAGCGTGCGCGGCGGGGTGAGGAAGAAGTGGCTCGGCCCGGTGGTCTGGACGGCGGCGATCTCGCGGCCGACGAGGGAAGGCTCCAGCTTGCGACGGGTGGTCTCGACCTCGGGCAGCTCCGGCACGGCTCGCTCCTCGCCGGCAAAGCATGGCACGCCGCGCGCGGACCGACCAGGGCCGGCGCTCTCACTCGGCGCCGCGCCTCCGGGCACGCTCTCGGAGAGAGATGAGGCAGGTCCGGCTTCGCCTACGGCGCGCACCCGCCACGGAGCTGCACCAGGTTCGCGGGGCAGGCGGTGTTGAGCTGCTTGCCCTGCACCGACTCGATGTAGGGGAGGATGGTGCCGTTGAAGGTGAAGACCCAGAGGCGGACGCCGTCGTCGGAGCGGACCGAGAAGGTGTGGCTCTCCGAGTTGAGCGACGTCACCGTGCCGCTCCAGCGCACGGAGAAGGTGTCCGGCTGCAGCGCCGCGGCGGGCGAGCCGGTGCCCCAGTCGAAGTCGACGACGGGGTCGACGCGCGTGAGTCGCAGGCTGGTGAGCCCGACGTCGTCGAAGTACTCCGCGCTGAGGCCGCCGGCGGCGGCGCTCTCGGTCCGCTCGGAGCCGGACTCCAGCAGCTCCTCCTCCTCGGGCGCCGGCCCGCAGGCCGCCAGGCTGGCCAGGCAGAGGGCTCCGGCCATGGCGACGACCATGGTTGGGCGCGGCAGCTTCCCGCTACCGCCCAACGTGCGGGGCGCCGCGACCATCGTCGCTAGGTGGTGGGCGCGCGCGGTTTGTGCATCGAATACCGACCTGGTCCGAAAGAGAGGCGCCGCCTGCCGCGAGGGTGATACCCTCGGGGCGCATGCTCGCTGCAACGGACAGACGCGCACGCTGGGCCCCGCTGGTGATCCTGATGCTGCTCTGCGTCGCGCGGAGCGCCGCGGCGGCGCCCGACGCCGCTACCCTGGTCGAGCAGGGCAAGGCGGCCTTCGCGGACGGTGACTTCGCCAGGGGGCGGGAGCTGCTGCGGCAGGCCGCCCGCCGCACCAGCGCGCCCCGGCTGCTGGCCGCCATCCACCTCCACCTCGGGCTGATCCACGCCGGCGAGAACCAGCGAGAGGCGGCCCTGCAGGCCTTCCGGACCGCGCTCACCCACGCCCCCGAGCTCGAGCTCGATCCCCACCGGCACAAACGTGCCTTCGTTGAGCTCTTCGCGCTCGCGCGACGGGAGACGATCGGGGAGCTGGTGGTCGAGGTGGCCGCGCCGGCCGGCGCCGAGCTCATCGTCGACGGCGTCGTGGTGAAGAGGCGGGCCTTCGCCGGCGCGGTCCTGGCGGGCGCGCACCACGTGGCGCTCCAGCTGCAGGGCCACACGCTGGAGAGCCGGGGCGTCAAGGTCCTCGCCGGGCAGCGCACGCGCGTCGCGCTCCGCGCCGCGGCGACCGCGGCGGGCCCCGGGACGCAGCGCCCACCGCCGGCCCCCCGGCCCCGCCGGCGCCTCGCGACCTGGCTCGCCCTCGGCGGCGCGGTGGCGAGCGCAGCGGTCGGCGTCGCGCTGCGCGTCCTCGCGACGCAAGATCTCGAGGCCGGCTGCGAGCTCCTGGCCGGCGCCTCGCTCCCTTGCGAGGAGCGCTCACAGCTGCGGCGCCAGGCGGACCGGCCTCGCTACGAGGAGCTGCAGCGGTCGCTGCGCGCGAAGGACACCGGCGCCGTGGTGGCCTTCGGGCTGGCCGGGGCGCTCGCCGTCGCGGTGCCGCTCCTCTACTGGCTCGAGGGGAGGGCGCCGCGGGGAGAGCGCGGCGCGCCGCCGCGGCGGTGGTCGGCGAGCCCGTGGACGTCCCGGCCCGGCCTCTCCCTCCAGCTCACCTACTGAGCCATCGTCGCGGTGGGTCGGCGCGGTGGATCAGCGCTGCAGGGTGAAGCGCACCACCGTGCAGCGGTGCGGGCGGACCAGCACCCGGCGGGTGAGCGTGCGGTAGCCAGGCCGGCGGAGCTCGACCGTGCGCCAGCCAGCGCGCGTGTGGCGCAGCGTGAGCGCCGTCTGCCCCGCGGCGCGCCCGTCGAGGAAGACGTTGGCCCAGGAGTACTCTCCCCCCTCCTCCTTGCTCTGCACGACGAGGCAGCCCTGCTCCGACCGCGGTCGCTCGGCCGTGCGCTCGACGGACCGCGCGGCGGCGCGCGCGTCCGCGCCGGCGCGGACGACTGGCGGGGAGCCAGCGTCGGGGCCCGGCGACGGGCGTGGTCCCTCGGGGCGCGGAGGGCGCGTCGCGTCCGCGGAGGCCACGGCCAGCCTCGCCGCGTCAGGCGCCGCGGTCGGCGCGCGAGGACCGACCGGCGCGGCCAGGTAGAGCCCGGCGAGCACGGCGCCGGCGGCCGCGAGGAGCCCGCCGGCCGCGAGGAGCAGCCGGCGCTGGCGCGCGCCCGGCTGCCGGGAGCCTCGGCCCTTGCTCGGGGTCAGGCCGCGCAGCGAGCTCTGCGAGGACTGCCTCAGCGCCTCGGTCAGCTCGCGCCGCAGCTGCCCCATGGAACCGGGACGCCCGGCCGGCTCCTTGCTCAGGCAGCGCAGCACCAGGGCGCGCAGCGGCGCCGGAACCGCCAGCCAGCTCGGGCTCGCGATCGGCTCCTCGTAGACCACCTTGAACAGCATCTCGGGGACGGAGCGGCCCGCGAAGGCCGGCTCGCCGCAGAGGAGCTCATAAGCGATGGCGCCGAGGGCGAAGATGTCGGCCCGCTGGTCGACCCCCGCAGACCGTCCCAGCGCCTGCTCGGGCGCCATGTAGCGCGGCGAGCCCAGCACCGCCAGGTCCGCGGTCAAGCCGCTCTCCTGCCCCAGCACCTTGGAGATGCCGAAGTCCATCACCTTGACGCGCGGCCTCGGCTGGCCCTCGCAGAGGAAGACGTTGGTCGGCGAGAGATCGCGGTGCACGACGCCGCCCTCGTGCGCGGCGGCCAGCGCGGAGGCGGCCTGGTCGAGGATCGAGGCCGCCTCCGCCAGCGCGAGCGGGCGGCGCAGGCGCTGCGCCAGCGGCTCCCCGACGAGCAGCTCCATGACGATGTAGGGGACTCCCTCCTCGGTGTGGTCGAAGTCGATCAGCTCGACGATGTTCGGGTGCTTGAGCCGGCTCGTGACCTCCGCCTCCTGCCGCATCCGCGCGATCGCCTCCGGGTCGGTGCCGGTCGCGTGGCGGAGGAGCTTGACGGCGAAGTCGCTGTGCAGGCGCAGGTGCGAGGCGAGGTAGACCTCGCCCATGCCTCCCTTGCCGATGAAGCGCTGCAGGACGTAGGTGTCCTTGAGCACGCGGCCGACCCAGGAGGGGCTGGCTGCGGCGACGGTCGAGGAGGGGGCCGAGGGGGCGTCCGCCTCGCCCAGCGCCTGCCGGGTGGCGAGCACCGAGGCCCCAGCGCCGGCGCGCGACCCCTCCTCGGGCTCCTCGCCGGCGACCGCCACCGAGAGCAGCCAGCGGCACTCCTCGCAGCCGGCGAGGTGCTCCTCGAGCGCCGCCGCCTGCTCAGGCGAGAGCACACCCTCGAGGTACCGCAGCAGCGTGTTTTCGTCGGCGCAGGCCACGTCCGCTCTGCCCACTCCGCCGTCGCAAGGACGGCGGCTCGATTTGTCGGTCGCGGCAGCTTCGCCCGACCGCCCGACCTGGACGGCGCCGCGACAATTGTTGGTCGCGGCGCAATTATCGCCTGCGCGGTGCGCGGTGACCAAGATCCGGCACCCAGGGCCCGCGGCCGGTGACCAGGATCCGGCACCTGCGGGCCCGCGGCCGGTGACCAGGATCCGGCACCTGCGGGCCCGGCGGGGCGAGGCGGTGGGTTTGCGCGCGGAGGGGCGCAGCGTATGATTGAGGGCCATGGTCGTCAGCGCGGATCCGAGCCACCTGCAGTGCTTCCTCGACGCGGTGGAGCCCGCGCTGCGCGAGCCGCTGCGCGCGCTGCCGGACCTCGGCCCGCTGCTCGGCTCCTTCCTCGAGCGCGCCCACGCCGCCTGGCCAGCGCTGGACCTGCCGCCGGAACGCTACCTCCGCTACCTCGCTGCGCGGGTGCCGGGCGACGGGCACGTGGAGCGCGCGCTGCGCAACGTCTGCGTCGAGGACCTCTACCTCTGCTGCGGCTGCGTGATGGGTGACCCGGGGGCCCTGGCGCAGTTCCAGGCGCAGCACCTGCGTGGGCTACGCGCGGTGCTCCTCGGCCTGCGCCTCGGCGAGGCCACCACGGACGACGCGGAGCAGCACCTGCTGGAGCTGCTCCTGACCGGGGAGCCTGGCCGTCCGCCGCTCCTCTCCACCTTCGCCGGCCAGGGGCGGCTCTCGCGGTGGCTGCGCGTGGTCACGGCGCGGGTCGGGCGGTCGCTGCTGGCGAAGGAGAAGCGGCTGGTGCTGGCAGGCGACGACTACCTCGCCAGCCGGCTGGCCAGCGAGACCAGCGCGCCGGAACGCGGCGCGCGCCAGCGCTACCGGGAGCTCCTCCAGCGCGGCGTCAAGCACGCCCTGCGCACGCTCTCCGCTCGCGAGCTCAACCTGCTTCGGCAGCGCTACGTGGACGACCTGAGCCTGGAGCAGCTCGGCACCCTCTACCGCGTGCACCACACGACG
>JAKLHH010000572.1 GCA_022710245.1 Myxococcota bacterium | reverse complement strand
AGGTGTCCGGCGTCGTGCTCCTCACCCTCGCCGCCTTCCTGCAGCTCGCCGCGTATTACCTGCTGAAGGTCGTGCGAGAGCCCCTGGTCATGATGGCAGGCGGCGCCGAGGTGAAGCGCTATGCGGCTGCCGCGCAGACGGCCGTGCTCTTCGGGATCGTCGAGCTCTACGCGAACGCGCCTACGGGCGGCGCGTCGCCGCGCGAGCGCGCGAGCCGGCCGGGGAGGGGGCGACGGAGCCGAGCTGACGCGCTCGCCGGCGTCTGCGGCCTCACCGCCCGGCCTCACCCTCCGGACGCCTCGTCGTGAGTCGTCGGTGAGGCGGCGGCGCCGACCTGCACCAGCCACTCGCGCAGCCTGACGATGGCCTCGTCCGCCAGCGCGGCGAGGCCGCTCACCGCGCCGTGGACATCGGGTCGGCACGCGCGGCGCAGGGTGAGGACCGTGCGCGCGAAGGCCGGGCCCTCCGCGGCGTGACGCCCGGTGACCTCGAGGCGGAGCACGACCTCGGCGCTGCCGGGGCTCCGGAACTGCTGCTCGAAGGTCACCAGCCGGGCCTCGCAGTAGATCGTGCCTCGCGGGGCGCCGTCCTCCGCGGTCGCTGCAGGCACCGCCTCGCGCAGGCGCTGCTCGAGCAGCACCGGCGGCGGCGCGACCCACTGGGTCGCGGCGTAGGACCGCAGCCGGGTCGGATCATCGAACAGGAAGCGGTAGTGGACCTCCGCCGTGCTCACCCAGGGAGGCGCGGCGACTCGCGTCACCACCGCTTGGCTGCGCGCCGCTCCGGCGGGCAGGGCGCTCGGCGGGCCGAAGTCATGGAGCTGCGCCGCGGGCGCCTGCTCGGGCAGGACGTGGCACGAGCAGAGCAGGAGCAGCGGCGCGAGCAGGATAGGGCGCGGGGTCAACGGCTCACCGCCGCGGCTCTGCTTCTCGTCCGATAGCCAGCCTCGCCCGGGCCTGGCGGAGGCCGGGCCCTGCCTTGGACCAGGCTGTCGGGCTGCTCGCGGACCAGCTGCGCCAGGTCATCGATCGAGCGCGCCGCGGCCCTCAGCCCCTCGAGCGCCGCGTTGAGCCGGGGCAGGGTGGTCTGCAGCACGCTGCGGCCGGCGGCCTCTCCGGCCCCGACGACACGGCCGGCGCCCTCGGCGAGCTTGCGCAGGTCGCGCACCAGCCGCTGGGCCTCACGCGAGAAGCCCGGCGCGCCCGCGAGCTGCCGCCGCAGCGCGAGAGCCACCGCGCGCAGCTCGCCGCTCAGGGCCGCCCCGTTGGAGACGATGCGGGCCACGTCGTCGGGCTCGACCCTGGCCACCAGGTGCTCGAGGGAGCGCGCCAGCTTGGTGAGCTGAGCGGCGGCCGTGGGCGCCAGCTCGGAGAGCTGATCGAGCGCGGTCGGGCGCAGCGGCAGCCGGGCCGGATCGGCGGCCCTGGTGGGGAGCAGGCCCGGGTGCTGGAAGTCGTCGTCGAGCATGAGCTGGGCGTTGCCGGTGACGAGCTGCGAGCGCAGGGTGGCGAAGGTGCCGTGGGTCACCGGGATGCGCGTGTCGAGCTCGATGTGCACCTCGACCTGCCGCGCGTCCCAGCGGCCGATCTCGATGGACTTGACGGCCCCGGCCGGCACGCCACGGAAGTAGACGATCGACTGGGGGGAGAGTCCGGCGACGGGCACGCGCGAGATGACCACGTAGGGCAGGCGCTCGCCGTGGCGCCCCCGGAGCAGGCTCGCCAGCACCGCGACGCCGAGCCCGAGGAGGAGGACGAACGCGCCCGCGAGGACGGCGTGAGGTCGGTCAACCATGATCGGCTCCCTTCTGCCTGGCACCGAAGATCCGCTCGGAGCGCGTGGTGTGGAAGAAGCGCAGCGCCGCGGGGTGGTCGCAGGCGAGGACCGTCTCGAGCGGCCCGATGGTGATGAGGCGCCCGTCGGCGAGGAAGCCGACCCGGTCGCAGACGTCGACCATGGTGTCGAGATCGTGCGTGACCAGCAGCATGGTGAGGCCGAGCTCGCGGTGCAGCGACTTGACCAGGTCGACGAAGGCATCGCCCGAGGACGGGTCGAGCCCCGAGGTGGGCTCGTCGAGGAAGAGCAGCTCCGGCGCGAGCACGAGGGCGCGGGCCAGCGCAGCGCGCTTGGTCATGCCGCCCGAGAGGCTCGCCGGCCTCAGCCACGCCGCCTGGCGATCCAGGCCCACGGTCTCCATCGTCAGCGCGACCAGGTGGGCGACGAGCTCCGCGTCGTGCAGGCCCGCCTCGCGCAGCGGGAAGGCGATGTTGTCGAACACGGTGAGGGCGCTGAAGAGCGCCCCGCCCTGGAACAGCACGCCGCAGCGGCTCCGGAGCGCCCGCGTCTCCTCCGCGTCCAGCCCCGCCCAGGTCCGTCCGAGGAGCGTGACCCTCCCGGCGGTGGGCTCGAGGAGGCCGATCACCTCGAGCAGCAAGGTCGTCTTGCCGCTCCCCGAGCCGCCCACCAGGCCGAGGATCTCTCCCTCGTGGAGGCAGAGGCTGATGTCCTCGTGCACCACGTGATCGCCGAAGCGCGTGGTCACGTGCTCGAGGCAGGCGACCTCGGTCGACGACGCGGCCATCAGATCCCGACCCCCTGGAAGATGATGGCGAAGGCGGCGTCGGCGACGATCACCTGAGTGATGGCGCCGACGACGGAGTTCGTCGTCTGGACGCCCAGGCTCTCCGTGTTCGGCTCGACGCGGAGGCCGAAGTGACAGGCGGTCAGCGCGATCACGCCGCCGAACACGGTCGCCTTGAGCAGCCCGATCCAGAGGTTGACGATGGGCACCGACCAGGGCAACGCGGCGAGGAACTGCGCGAAGCCGATGCCCAGCGACTGCTTCGCCGAGAGCATCCCTCCGATCAGCGCCGCGACGTCGGTCCAGACCGTCAGCAGCGGCAGCACGATGACCAGCGCGAGCGCGTTCGGGACCAGCAGGCGGATGGACCGCGAGACGCCGAGCGCCGCCAGCGCGTCGAGCTCCTGCGTCACTCGCATCACCCCGAGCTCCGCGGTCATCGAGGCCCCCGAGCGGCCGGCGACCAGGACGGCGGTCAGCAGCGGCCCGAGCTCCCGCACGATGCTGAGGCCGAGCACCTGGACGATGTAGACCTCGGCGCCGAGGTCCCGCAGCTGGAGCGACGAGAGGTAGCTGACCACCACGCCGATCAGCAGTCCGATCAGCGCGGTGATCTTCAGCGCCCGCGCGCCCGCCGCGTAGGTGGTCGCGGAGATCTCGCGCCAGGGGATCTGCCGGGGGTGGCGGGCGAGGAAGAGCAGGTCGAGCACGAGCTGCCCGCTCAGCGCGAGCCCCGCGCGCACATGCTCCACGAGGGCCCGGGCGCTCCTGCGGGCAGCCGTGCGGGGCGACCACCGGGGTCTGGGGACCGGCGGCAGCGAGGGCGCTGCTGTCTCTGCCCTGGCGAGGAGCGCGCGGTGCTCGTCGCGCACCTCGAGGGACGCCGGTCGATGAGCGCTCCAGGCCCGCCCGATCACCACCGCGCCCGCGAGATCCATCGACTCGATGCCGCGCAGCTCCCAGGCGGCGTCCCCCAGCCGCGCCGCGCTGGCGAGCGCGCCCCGCACCGCCCTGGTGCCCGCGCTCCGCAGACCCTCGACGGTCCAGGAGCCGCGCAAGGAGACCAGGCGCCCGGCGCCGAGGTCGCTCACCTCGAGGCGTGCCGGCAGCGCCCTCGACGGGATCTCTCCGCCGCCGCGAAGTATCACCCCTCGCCCGGGGCTTCGCCCCTTCGGCCACACTCACCACCTCGGGACAGTTGCCAACGGTCCTGCGCTTCCGCCAGGAACCTGCAGGACGCCGCGCTCATGATGCCGCTTCCGTGCCAGGACCAGCGAAGGTTGTCGGCCGGGGGACGCCGGATCATGTTCTCTGGATGATTCGCGTGAAGAGAGCCTACGAGTCGCCCGCCGTCGAGGACGGCGCCCGGTACCTGGTCGATCGCCTGTGGCCGCGCGGCGTGAAGCGAGACGGGCTCGCGCTCGAGGGCTGGCTCAAGGAGCTCGCGCCGAGCGACGAGCTGCGGCGCTGGTTCGCTCACGACCCGTCCCGCTGGGAGGCCTTCCAGCGGCGCTACTCCGCCGAGCTCGACGAGCAATCCGACGCCTGGCAGCCGCTGGTCAGGGCGGCTCGACACGGCACGCTCACTCTCGTCTACGGGGCGCGCGACGAGGAGCACAACAACGCGGTCGCGCTGAAGGCGTACCTCGACCGGCGCCTGCATCCGCCGAAGAAGAGGTGAGCGCGGGCGCTCCGTTTTGATGGGCGACGACGGCCAGGGGCCAGGCGGCGTGCACTCGATCTCGTCGATGGGGGACTGGCGTGCTGCTGCTAGGGGCCAGGCGGCGTGCCCTCGATCTCGTCGAAGGGGGACTGGGCTGCGCGGAGCTCCGCCAGCCTCCGCTCCCAGGCCTGCCGGGCAGGGACGAGCTGCGCCCGCGCGCGTCGCACCCGCCGCACCTCGGCGACCACCCCCTGGTCAACGCACCTGCCCTCGAAGCAGACCGGCACCGGCCGCGGCCGCTGCAGGGGCTCGTTGCACGGCATCTGCTTGCACGCGGACTCCTCGCGCACGCGCCGTCTCTCGGCCGCGCCTCGGTTCACGGGCTCGCGCGCACCGCAGGAGCACTGCGCGGTCGGTCCGAGCACGCAGTCCCGAGGCTGCGAGCAGCGATAGTCCGGGCCCCGCGGCAGCTCGACGGGCTCGGGCGGGACCTCCGGCTCGGCTGGAAGCGGCAGCGCAGCGACGGGCGTCCGGGCGGCCCGCTGCGGCAGGCGAACGCAGCGACGTCGCAGACAGGTCACCGTCGAGCTCTGGCACACGAGCCGAGGGCAGCGCGGAGCGAGCGTGGCCTGCACCGCCGCCTCGTCGCGGACCGGGACGCCGGGACGCGGGCAGACGGGGCACAGCTCGCGGCCGCGCGGGTCCGTGAGCCCGCGAGGGAACGCGGTCAGGGACACCGCGGCGCAGTCGCCGGCGAGGTAGCACTCCCCCTCCTCGTCCGTGCCCCGGCCCGCGGCGTCCTCGCGCTGCTCGTCCTCGGTCAAGGACGCCCCGCGCCGGAGCTCGCAGCGCGCGCGGACGCACGCGGCGTGCTGATCCGGGACGCGCCTCGCGACGGGCGGGCAGCAGGTGCTGGGGCGGCCGCCGCCGCACGCGCAGGGGTGCGGCCGCGGCCCGCAGAGCCGCACGGCGATCGCCTCGAGCCGCTGCCAGACCGCCCGGTTGACCGCGGTCGGATCGGGCTGGCGTCGGGCGCAGTCCGCGGCCGTGCGGACGACCCGAGCGTCGCCCAGCGCGCAGTCGGTGTGGCGGGTGCACGCGCGGGCCTCGTCGGGCAGAGCGAGCGGCGTCGTCGTCGGTGGCGTGGCCACGGTGACCGCGCCGGGCGTCCGCTGCGCCGCCGGCGTGCAGCTCGCCAGCGCGAGGAGCGCGAGGGCCGCGAGGGCCGCTGACCACCGCCGGAGCGAGACGCATGCCGCGTGCGCGATGGCACTCATCGTGACCTCTCTTTGCACGTGTGAGTCCTCGACTGAACCGCTCCGATCACCCCCGGTGTCAGCATAGTTGTCGCTTCACGTGATCTGTTTCTCCCGAAGGGGACACTCGCCGCCGTCGTAGAGGGGAGGGGGTGGTGGGGAGGAGG
>JAKLHH010000571.1 GCA_022710245.1 Myxococcota bacterium | reverse complement strand
CCGGTGCTGGTCAGCGGCGAGGCAGGCACCGAGAAGGAGCAGGTCGCGCGCGCGCTCCACGCGCGGGGCCCGCGGCACGAGGGGCCGTTCGTCGTCGTCGACTGCAGCGCGGTGCCCGAGCCCGTGCTGGAGAACCAGCTCTTCGGCCGCGGTCACGGCCTCGACCCCTCGGGGCGCTCCGGCGCGGGGCTGCTCGTGCAGACCTCCGGCGGCGTGCTCTTCCTCGACGAGGTCGGCCAGCTCCCGCTGCGGCTGCAGCAGAAGCTCCTGCGCGCGCTGCAGGACCGCGCGGTCCCGGCCAGCGGCCAGGCGCCCGCCCAGCCGTTCGACACCCGCGTCCTCGCGGGCACCCGCCACGACCTGACGGCCGAGGTGGCGCGCGGCACGTTCCGCCAGGAGCTCTATGCGCTGCTGAACGTGGTGCAGGTCGCGCTGCCCCCGCTCCGCGCGCGGGGCAACGACGTGCTGCTGCTCGCCCAGGACTGCATCGAGCGGCGCGCGGCGGCGCTCGGGCGGAGCCCCAGCCTCGGGATCGCCCCGGCGGCGGCGGCCAAGCTCCTCGCCCACGACTGGCCAGGCAATAGCCGCGAGCTCGAGGCGTGCATGGCGGAGGCGCTCGCCGTCACGAGCGGCGATCAGATCGGGCTCGCCGAGCTGCCCGAGCGCCTGCGCGCGCTCCCCGACCCGAGCGCGAGCGACGCGATCGACGCCGCGGAGCTGGTCTCGCTCGACGAGCTCGAGCGGAGGTACATCCACCTGGTGATGGAGTCGGTGGGCGGCAACAAGACCCACGCGGCGCGGCTGCTCGGTCTGGACCGCACGACGCTCTATCGCAAGCTCGACCGCTATCGCGCCGAGCTCCCGCGCGCGCCGCAGCAGCCGGCGCGGCAGGTGCTGCCGACGAAGCTGCTGTACTGACCTCGGCAGGTCTGGAGGCAGGCCGTCACGCCGCCGCCCCCGGCGCTCCGACCTCGCTGCCGCCTGGTCATCCCGACGCGTCCGCGTCTTGGTCACCTCCTCGCGCTGACTACCTTTTCCGGGAAGGTCCCCCCTCGGACCGCGTATGGCTGCGGAGGACGGATGCATGTCGAAACAGTCAATGAGAGGGATGCCCAACGGCGCGAAGGAGAGCACGCTGATCCAGATCGCGATGCCGCTTCTCGCGGATCGTGATACCCCGGAGCCCAAGAAGGTCGTCGCGGCATGGCGTGAGCTCTTCCCCGAGCAGCCGCCGCTTCGCCTCCTGGTGGGCGCGGCGGTTGCGCACTTCGAGGTGGAGGGTGCAGCGATCATGGCCGCGCACATGCCCGTGCCGGTGCCGACCGAGGAGGTGCTCGATGCGGTGCGGCGGTCGTGGATGTGGCAGTGGCCAGACGACGCCGTGCGCGGACACCAGACGCACGTGATCGTCACGGCGGTCCCCGGCGGCGACCCTGTGCGCGAAGCGTTCCTGGTGGCGCGGCTCTCCGCTGCGGTGCTGCGCGCCGGCCGGGGCACGGCGCTCTACTGGGGCGCATCCAGCCAGGTCCACCTGCCCGAGGTCGTGGTCGAGCTCGCCGCAAACTATGAGCCGTTCCCGGTGCCGCTGTGTGTCGGGATCACCATCTCGGGGGCGTCGGGGTCGGGCCCGTTCTCGGCGGCGACGCATGGTCTCGAGGCGCTCGGGCACAAGGAGTTTGAGGTGTTGGGAACCCGGATGAGGATCGGCGACCTGCGGAGCTCACTCCTCGACGCTGCTGCCTACGTGCTCGAGTCCGGACCGGTGCTCCTCGATGGTCACACATTCGGGTTCAGCGCGGAACAGAAGTGGCCCGTGCGCCACGCCCCGAGCGAGCTGGTCCGGGACCGCCAGGCCATCGTCCTTGATATTCCCTAGCCAGAGAGCACAGGTAATTTGCCCTTCATCGCGGAGCCTCCGCAGGAGGCGAGCAGGGCAAATTCGAGCCGCGTCTTGCGCAAGCACGGCTATCCGCCCGACAGGCAGGAGTCGGCCACCTCAACGGGGGGTGGTAAAGTCCCCTCCACGATGTCCGACCCACCCCTCCTCGAGCTCCGCGACCTCATCACCGAGCTGCACCAGCCGGGCGTGGGCGTGGCCCGAGTCGTGGACCACGTCTCGCTGACGCTCGAGCGTGGCGAGACCCTCGGCCTCGTCGGCGAGTCGGGCTGCGGCAAGACCATGACCGCCCTCTCCATCCTGCGCCTGCTGCCGGAGACGGCGCGCGTCGTCGGCGGCGAGGTCCGGCTCGAGGGCGAGGACCTGCTCGCGGCGGGCGAGGCGCGGCTCCGCGCTGTGCGTGGCGGCAAGGTGGGGATGGTCTTCCAGGAGCCGATGACCGCGCTCAACCCGGTGCTCACCGTCGGCGAGCAGGTCGCCGAGGTCCTCCGCGCCCACCTCGGCCTGGGGCGCGCGGCGGCGTGGCAGCGCGCGATCGAGCTCCTCACGCGCGTCGGGCTCCCGGCCGCGAGCGAGCGAGCGAGCGCCTACCCGCACCAGCTCTCCGGGGGGCTCAGGCAGCGCGCGCTGATCGCCGCCGCGCTCGCCTGCGATCCGGTGCTGCTCATCGCCGACGAGCCGACCACCGCGCTCGACCCGACGCTGCAGGCGCAGGTGCTCGTCCTGCTCGCCGAGCTGCGCCGCGAGCGCGGCATGGGCCTGCTCCTCATCAGCCATGACCTCGGGGTGATCGCGGAGAGCTGCGATCGCGTCGCCGTGCTCTACGCCGGGCAGGTCGTCGAGGAGGCGCCCGCCCGGGCGCTCTTCGCGAGCCCGCGCCACCCCTACACCGCCGCGCTCCTCGGCGCCGCGCGCGCTCTCGCCGGTGGCGTCCCGCCCGGCAGCGCGCTCCCCGAGCTGCCCGGCGGCGTCGCCGACCCCTTCCACCCGGCGCCGGGCTGCCGCTTCGCCGCCCGCTGCAGCAGGGCGGCCGAGGCCTGCCGCGCGCCCGTCGCGCAGGGCGGCGTCGCGCCGCATCGCTACCGCTGCGTGCGCCCTCTCGCCGAGGGTGAGGTGCGCGCGTGACGGCTCCGCTCCTCGAGGTCCTCGGCCTCGCGGCCAGCTACCCGGGCCAGCCGGCGCGCGCGCGCGTGCTGCGCGGGGTAGACCTCCGCGTCGACGAGGGCGAGGTGCTCGGGCTGGTCGGCGAGTCCGGCTGCGGCAAGTCCACGCTGGCGCGCTGTCTCCTTCGCCTGCAGCCGCGCGACGCCGGACAGGTGCGGTGGGGCGGCGTGCCGGCGGGCCGCCTCTCGCGCCGCGAGCTGGGGCGCGCCGTGCAGCTCATCTTCCAGGACCCGCACGCCTCGCTCGATCCGCGCCTCACCGTCGGCGAGGCGCTGGCCGAGCCGCTCCTCATCCACCGCCTGGCGAGGGGCCGGGCCGAGCGCGAGCAGAGGATCGCCCGCCTCCTCCCCCAGGTCGGGCTCCCCGCCGAGCTCTCCGCTCGCTATCCGCACGAGCTCTCGGGCGGGCAGCGGCAGCGCGTGGGGATCGCCCGCGCGCTCGCGGTGGCGCCGCGGCTGATCATCGCGGACGAGCCGGTCAGCGCGCTCGACCTCTCCGTCCAGGCGCAGATCGTGAACCTCCTCGGCGCCCTGCAGCGCGAGGCCGGGGTGGCCTACCTGCTGATCTCGCACGACCTGCGACTGGTGCGGCACCTCTGCCAGCGCGTGGCCGTGATGTACCTCGGCCGCATCGTCGAGGAGGGGCCGGCCGAGGCTGTCTGCGACGCGCCGCGGCATCCGTACACCCGCGCGCTGCTGCAGGCGGTCCCCGTGCCGGACCCCGCCCTGCGACGCCAGCAGCATCCGCTAGCTGGGGAGGTCCCCTCGCCCTCGCTCGAGCTGGCCGGCTGCCCCTTTCGCCCGCGCTGCCCGCTCTACGCGGAGCGCCAGGGGGTCGCCTGCACGCGCAGCCTGCCCCAGCTCGAGGGGCGGGGTGGGCAGGGCCCGGCGCTCCATCGCGTCGCCTGCCACGAGGACCGCAAACCCCTCGATCCGGGCGCCGCCAGCGTGTAGAGTTCGGTGCATGCCGGTGAAGCTCCTCGTCGTTGATGACCAGCCGGAGGACCGCCGCGTCATCGTGGAGCTGATCGCCGCGGAGCCGGGGCTGGCGGCCTATCGGCCGCTGGTGGTCGAGGCGGGAGACGGCGCCGCGGCGCTCGAGATCTTTCGTCGCGAGCGGCCGGACCTGGTGATCACCGACCTCGCGCTCCCGCAGGCCGACGGCTTCCAGCTCTGCCACGCGATCCGCGATCTGCCCGAGGGGCGCACGGTGCCGATCCTCGCGGTCAGCGGCGTCTACAAGGACCCCGCGGTGATCAAGCAGCTGGCGGACAACTTCGGCGCCGAGCTGGTGCCGAAGCCGCTGCAGCCGCGCCGCTTCATCGCCAAGCTGCTCGGGCTGCTGCGCGGCGTGCTCGGCGGGCTGGCGCCGGTGCCCCTCGACCCGCGGGAGCCGGAGCCGCTGCTCGAGCCGAGCTCGATGGAGCCGATCCCGCTCAGCGCGGAGGGGTTCGAGCCGGCGCTCGGCGAGCTCGAGGGGGACGCCTTCCCCGCCAGCGCCACGCCGCCCAGGGTGCTGCCGCCCTTGCCCGTCGAGGAGGGCAGGGCGATCGCGCCCCTGCGCGCCGCCACCCCCGAGGCGGTGGACCTCGCGCGACCGCTGCGCTCCGAGGTCGAGCGCCACCCCCTCGCCTGGCTGCTGGTGCAGGCCGCCGGGTCCGAGGCGACCGGGAGCTTCCGGCTCGGGCGCGGCAAGGTGCGCCGGATCATCTTCATCGTCGCCGGTCGCCCGATCTACGTCGACTCCAACCTGCGCAACGAGACCCTGGGTCACTACCTGGTCACGCGCGGCGCGATCACCGAGGAGCAGCTCGCGCAGGCGATGAAGGAGGCGCGCTCGGGCTCGAAGAAGCTCGGCGAGACGCTGGTCGCGCTCGGGCTGGTCGAGCAGCGGGTGGTGGAGGAGGGCCTCTACGGGCAGGTCCGCCTGAAGCTCGTGAACGCGCTGCGCTGGTCCGAGGGCACGGTCTGGTGGGCGCCCGGGGACGACTTCAGCAGCCGCGTGCCGCACTCGCCGGTGGAGCCCGTCGAGCTGGTGCTCTCCACGCTGAAGCGCATCACCCGCGCGGAGGACCTGACGCCGCACCTGGGACCGCACCTCGACGGCGCGCTCCGCCTCACCGGGCTCGGCGAGCGGTTCCGCCTCGGCGTCGAGCGCGTCTTCGGCGCCAGCATGCTGCGCCGGTTGCTCTCGGGGATCAGCCTGCGGCAGGCGCTGGGCGAAGACCTCGACCTTCCGTCGCTGCTCGTCCAGGTGGAGTGCCTCAGCCTCACCGGCCTCGCCGAGATCGGGCCCGCGGCGCCGGGGGTGGCGGCGCGCACGCCGGACAGCGCCGAGCTCGAGCTCGTGCACTCGCCGTCGAGCCCCGGCAACCTCCTCGAGCTCCGCGACCTCGACCCCACCATCCCGCGTACGCGCAGCGCGGTGATCGAGCTCTCCGAGCTCGAGCTGGTCGACCCCGGGCAGCAGGCCCCGCCCCACGCCGAGCGCGAGGACTCGGGCGTCCTCAACATGCCGGCCGTCGACGATCTGGAGCTGGAGACGCCCAGCACCGGCGCCTCGTCTCTCCCCGAGCCTCCGCCTGGCCGACCGCCGCTGCGTGAGCC
>JAKLHH010000570.1 GCA_022710245.1 Myxococcota bacterium | reverse complement strand
CGGGTTAGCGTCACCGTGAGCGCCACCTTGCCCGGCACCGCGGCGTAGCCGCTCGCCCAGCTCGAGACCATCTGCGGCGCGAGGAGCAGGCCGGCGACGACCAGCGCGCCGACCAGCACGAGGAGCGTGGTCAGCACCAGGTTGGCGAGGGCGTAGGCGCGCGGGCGCCCCTCGCGCAGGCGCTGGGCGAAGGCCGGCTGGAAGGCCGCCGAGAGCGCCCCCTCGGCGAAGAGATCGCGGAGCAGGTTCGGCAGCCGGAAGCCCATCGTGTAGGCGTCACCATAGAGGCCGGCGCCGAGGAGCGCGGCGAAGGCCTGCTCGCGGACCAGGCCGAGCACCCGGGAGAGGAGGGTGGCCAGGGAGAGGAGCGCGGCGGCGCGGCCGAGGCTGCGCCGAGGCTGCCGCGGCCCTCCGGTCTCTCCGGCCTCTCCGGCTGGCCCGCCGCTGGCGGGCGTGTCCTGCAATGGCTCCGGCACGACGCTCGCACTCTACGAGGCGGGGCCTCGTGGAGCAAGAAGCCGGCCTCCCGGCGAGGCTGGCGAGCGGCGCGACGAGGGCGCGGATCTTGACATCCCCGGACCCGCGAAGGATAAGAGAGCGAGAGGCACGCTGTGTTGAGCATCACCTCCCTCTTCCGCCCGGCTGCTGGTCCACGGTGCTCACACCCACCGCGGCCGCGCGACGCGCGCCCCGACATCTTCGGTCCCCCGGAAGCCTAGCCGCTCATCGTGGACGCGTGGCCCGCCACGCGTGGCAGGGGCGCTCGCGCCGCGGCGCGTGCGCCTACCCAAGAACTCGCTCACGGAAGGTGTGTCCATGTCCCGCTACCAGCTCGCCGCCGGCGACGTCATCCCCACGCTGCAGAAGCACATCCTGGCCGACGGCTTCCACGTCGTCATCGACCTCGAGAAGTCTCACGGCTCCTATATCCACGACGCCGTCACCGGCAAGGAGATCCTCGACTTCTACTCCTACTTCGCCTCGCTCCCGGTCGGTCACAACCACCCGAAGCTGGCCGCCGACCCCGACTTCCTGGCCGCGCTCCAGCGCGCCGCGCTCGCCAACCCGGCCAACTCGGACATCTACACGATGGAGTACGCGGCCTTCGTCGAGCGCTTCGCCTCGCTGGCGATGCCGGCGGGCTTCCGCTACCTCTTCTTCGTCGCCGGGGGCGCGCTCGCCGTCGAGAACGCGCTGAAGACCGCCTTCGACTGGAAGGTGCGCAGGAACCGCGCGGCCGGCAAGGGCGACAAGGGGATGCAGATCGTCCACTTCCGCGAGGCCTTCCACGGCCGCACCGGCTACACGATGTCCCTCACCAACACCGACCCGGTGAAGACCGACTACTACCCGAAGTTCAGCTGGCCGCGCATCGACAACCCGAAGCTGCAGTTCCCCCTCACCGACGCGGAGCTGAGGCGCGTGGCCGGCACGGAGGCCGCGGCGGTGAAGCAGATCGAGGAGGCCTTCGCCAGGCACCCGGACGACCTCGCGGCGATCATCATCGAGCCGATCCAGGGCGAGGGCGGCGACAACCACTTCCGCAAGGAGTTCTTCCAGGCGCTGCGCGGCCTCGCGGACAAGCACGAGGCGCTGCTGATCTTCGACGAGGTGCAGACGGGCGGCGGGCTCACCGGCGACCTCTGGTGCCACCAGGCCCATGGCGTCGCGCCGGACGTGATCGCGTTCGGCAAGAAGTTCCAGGTCTGCGGCATCATGGCCTCGCCGCGCCTCGACGAGGTCCCTGACAACGTCTTCCACACGCCGAGCCGCATCAACTCCACCTGGGGCGGCAACCTCGTCGACATGCTCCGCGGCCTCAAGTACCTCGAGATCATCACCGAGGAGAAGCTGGTGGAGAACGCGGCGCGGATGGGCGCCCGCCTGATGAAGGGGCTCGACGAGCTCGCCAGGCGCCACGACTGCGTCAGCAACGTGCGCGGCCGCGGGCTCTTCACCGCCTTCACGCTCCCCTCGGGGGCGATGCGCAACACGCTGCGCACCGCCTGCTGGGACCGCAACCTGGCGACCCTCACCTCCGGGCCGCAGTCGATCCGCTTCCGTCCCTGCCTCAACGTGGGCGAGCGTGAGATCGATCAGGCGCTCGGCGTCCTCGACGACGCGCTCAAGGTCACCCGCGCCAAGCACCCCTGAGGGGCAGTAGGTCGTCCCCTCAGGGCAGCTGCAGCCTCGCCAGGAAGAGGTCATAGCCGCCCTTGGTGCAAGGCGCGGCGAGCCCGCCAAAAGAGACGGTCCCCAGGCACTGGCCGCTGATCGCCACCACGCCTCCGCTCGCCGCGACGGCGTTGATATTGTCGGTGCTGCCTGCGCCGAACGACCAGGCGCCGCTGATCCCACCGCCCGTGTCGAGCCGCACCAGGAAGCCGTCGGTGCCACCCTTGCTGGCGAGGGTCGTGGTCCCCGCGGTCAGGCTGCCGCCGAAGGAGCCGACCGCGTGGAGCTGGCCATCCAGGGCGAGGTCTGCCAGGGCAACCGCGCCGGAGCCGCTGAGGCTCCTGGCCCAGGTGCAGCTGCAGCACTTGCCGGCCGAGAGCATCGCGAGCCGGGCGACGAAGCCGTCCTCAGGGCCGCTGGAGGTCAGCGCGCAGCTCCCCGGGAGCGCCAGCGCCGCGGAGTGGTTGCCGCCGAGGTAGATGGCGCCGGCGCCGGCGGCGAGCGCCGTGCCGCCCTCGCTGGAGTTCGGGCTGCCGCCGTACGAGGTCGCCCAGACCGCGTTGCCGCTGGCCACGTCGAAGCCGGCGAGGAGGACGTCGCTGCCGCCAGCGTGGGGCAGGACGCCGCTGGCCATGGAGAAGCCGCTGCCGATGGACCCGGTCACCAGCGCGACGCCCGCCTCCACCACGACGGCGATGACGCTGTCGTCGCTCGGGCCGCCGTGGGCCACCAGGCTGTGCGGGGCTCCGTCCGCCATGCCGAACGTGGCGAGGAACAGGTCCTTGCCGCCGATCGCGCTCTTGAGGGCGATCGGGCAAGCAAGATCGCTGCTGAACCAGCCGGCCACGACGACACGGTCGTTCTGCGGGTCGAGGGCGATCCCGCCCACGCGGGTGGCGCCCGCCGACGAGAGCCCGGCGTCGAGCCAGCGCAGCGCGCCGCCCGCGGTGAGGCTGCCGACGAGGACACAGGACGCGCCGGTCGGGCAGCGCGTCTCTCCGGCGAAGACCACCGGACCGCTCACCGAGGCGGCCAGGTAGACGTTCCCCGCGCCGTCGACGGCGACCCCACTGTACTGATCGTTCGCGGCGCTGCCGAACGGGTGCGACCACTCGTGGACGCCGCCCGCGGTGTAGCTCGCGAAGACGTGATCGGAGGCACCGACGCCGCTCAGGGCAGCGCCGCCGTAGTCCAGGGTGCCGCTCGCGATGCTCTCGGCCGCGAGCAGGATGTGACCGCTGCCCGGCGCCAGGGCCAGGTCCACGCCATCGTCGGTGCTGGCGGCCCCGAAGACCTTCACCCAGGCGACGAGGCTGGGCGCCGCGTCGAGCTTGGGCGCGTCGCGCTTGGCCGGGCCATCCATGACGAGGTCGAGCTGTGAGGTCAGGTCGGCGCCGGGCGCGAGGTCGGCGCCGAGGTCGAGGCGGTCCAGCTCCGACACGCGCTGCTCGAGGCCGGGCGGTGTCGCGTCGCCACGATCGCCGCGGAAGGGCAGCAGCGTGTGGCAGCCCGAGAGCACCAGCAGGCTGACCAGCGCGCCTGAGGTTCGTGAGCTAGCGATCATGGCCGCTCCCGCGGGATGGTGGCCGCCGCGGCGCGGGCCGCTGCGCCGGCGGTGCACGGCGATCGAGCCCGCCGTTGGCGCCGTCCTCGCCGTCCCCCTCGTCCTCCGTCTGCACGCCGAGCTGCGGCACGCCCGGATCGAAGACATAGCGTCGGCCCGAGCGCGAGGGTGAGTCCTCCGGCTCCCCCTGGTCTCCGGGGTCCTCCGGGTAGACGGCCGGCGATGCCCGGCGGGCGCTCCGCTCGGCGGGCGGTGGGTCAAGCTCGTCGCCCACGGCGGCGCGGGCGCGGCGGGCGCTCCGCTCGGGGCTGTGCGCCTCGAGCAGGCGCGGCCGCACCACCGGCGCCTGCAGCCGGGGCCGCTCGGGGGCGACCTCGATGGGACCGGCCGGGCCGCTCGCCTCGCTCGCCTCCACGTCCGGCGACGGCTGCGCGGCCTCCTCGGCCGCCTTCCGCGCCAGGTCGCGCCGCATCGCCGCGTGTAGCCCGAGCCCGGCGATCATCGGGATGGCGAAGGTGAAGCGCATGAACTGGTTGCTGAAGAAGATGAAGATGGAGTAGCCGAACTGCACCGCGCCGATGCAGCGCCCGAGGAGCGCCATGTTCGCGTCGCTGCCGCGCTCGAAGTGCTTCACCGCCCGCGAGGTCTCCCTCCGCAGGAAGAACATCAGCGGGAAGAAGATCGCGGCGCCGAGGAGTCCGGTCTCGGCCAGGCACTGCATGTAGACGTTGTGCGCGTGCAGCTTGCGCGGGCTCCGCTCCGGGAACGAGGTGAAGCCGATCCCGAGGACCGGGTTCTCCTTGAACATCTGCACGGCCGCCGAGAGCACCATCTGCCGCTCGCGCGCCGAGGCGTCCGCGTCCGCTCGCGCCGGCGCGAGCTTGGGCAGCACGACCACGATCCCCACCATGGCGACGAGGAGGAGCACGATGCCCAGCGCCTTGCGCTTGCCGCCGACGAAGATCATCCACAGCGTGATGCCGAGCTGCAGCTGCGCGCTGCGCGAGCCGGTCAGCATCAGCGCCCCGCCGAGCATGCCGAGCAGGCCGAGCGCCGCCAGCTTGACCAGCTTGCTCCCCTTCTTGCGCAGGTGATAGAGCGCGCCGGCGATGGCCCAGTTGCAGAGCATCGCGAGCTCGTTCGAGTTGCCCCAGGTGAGCTGCTTCTTCCCCATCAGGCGGTTGCTCACCTCGAGGTGGTAGAGGTCCCAGAGCGCACCGTAGCTCTCCACGCCCTTGACCATCTTCCGCGGCCCCTTGAAGAAGAAGTGGACGAAGAACGGGATCGCGACGACCACCGAGCAGCTCGCGGTCACCGTGGTGACGTGCGCGGAGAGCCGCTCGGGCGTCGAGAGGTGGCGCGTGAGGAAGAGGAGCAGGAGCACGATCTGCGCGACGTCCGAGAGGATCCAGTCGACGATCGTCTCGCGGTGGAAGATGAGCAGGTGGAGGAAGAGGAAGGCGGTCATCCCCAGCAGGAGTGGGACCGACTTCGACCGGGGGGGGCCCAGGCGCGGCAGCGCCCGGCTCAGGTGCACGACGTAGCCGAGCCCGGCGGCCACGATCATGATCGGGATGCCCGGGATGAGGACCCCGTCGAACTGCTCGTTCGGCCGGATGATGATGGTCGCCAGGTAGGCGCAGAAGCCGGCGACCGGGCGCACGAAGCAGAGGATCGCCCCGAGGCCGACCAGGATGGTGGCGACGATCCCCATCTAGCGCTCGCTCACCGCACCGCCGCGACGGTCAGGCTGGGGAGGATCAGGTTGCACAGGCGCCGCCGCGGCGCCGACGGCAGGCCCTCGGTCAGCCGCTCGGTCAGGGTGAAGTACTGGAAGGGGAGCCGCAGCACCACCTTGGGGACCTCGAGGTAGCCGACCCACGAGCTGTAGCCGAGCCGGCCGAGGAGCTCCTCGATCTCGCGGTAGGTCCA
>JAKLHH010000057.1 GCA_022710245.1 Myxococcota bacterium | reverse complement strand
TGCTGCTCCTGCAGCGCGCAGCCGCGCGGCCGGCGGGCAAGGCGCCCGGGGCCAACAGCGCTGGCTCGCGGCGCGCGAAGATGCAAGTCGGACAGAGCGCACAGCCCGCGACGAGCGCGGCTCCCCGGACCAAGCGGCGCGAGGGCCAGCAGGAGGTCGAGGCCCTGCGGGCGCTGATCGACGGCAACCGTGACAAGCCCCTCTTCTGCGCCATGGCCGGCCAGCGCCTGGCCAGGCTGCACGAGGCCAACGGCCGCCTCGGGCTGGCGATCCAGGCCCTGGGCGAGGTCACCACGCGGTACGCGGCGCTCCTGCGCGAGAGCACGACGGCCGCATTCGAACTGGGCCGGCTCTGCCTCGCCAACTCGGACCGCCTGCGCAAGGCAGGCCGCCTCTCGGAGGCGCTCTCCTTCTACAGCCAGGCTCTGGCGGCCTACGAGCGGATCGTCCGAGCCTACGAGCCGGGCCACGAGCACCACGCGCGCGCCCGCGCCGAGTACCTGCGCCTCTCGCTCCTCGAGGCGGCGCAGCTCGAGCGCGACGGTGAGCGCGCGCTCGCCGACAAGCGCTACCGCCGCATGCTCGAGCTCGACCCGCAGAACGTGCAGGCGCACCGCAAGCTGATCCAGTTCGGGGTCGCGCGGGGCGAGCGCCAGGAGCTCCTCGGACGCTACGCGGCCAGGGTCCGCAAGGACCCGGGTGACTTCATCGGAGCCTATGGCCTCGGCTACCTGGCGACCTTCTCCAGCCCGATCACCGAGGACGTCCTCGCCAGCGCCGAGAAGCACCTGCAGCGCGCCATCGCGCTCGGGCCCCAGAGCCCCTTCGGCCACATGACGCTCGGCTGGGTCTACGAGATGCGCGAGCGCCTCCTCGGTCAACGCATGCGCGGCTGGCTGGAGGAGGCGATCGTCCTCTATGGACGAGCCTACGATCTGAACGACGCGCGGCTGGACGTGCAGACCGAGGCGGATCTGCTGGTCAACCAGTGCACCGCCTTTGCCAACCTGGGCAACGGCTGGAAGCCAGCGCACGAGCTCTGCGAGAAGCGCGCGCAGCTGAACCTCCCCTTCTTCTCGCGTTTCGAGGAGGCGGCCTTCAAGCTCACCTACGGCCGCGCCCTCTCGGCCATGGGCCGCTACGCCGAGGCCGGACGTACGCTCGAGCGCGCGCTCGACCTCGCCCGCGAGCTCGGCGCCCGGCGCTTCGAGGCCGAGGTGGTGGCGCGGCTCGCGCTCAACGCTCACCTGGAGGGCGACTACGACGCCTCCAGCCGCTTCCTGGCGCAAGCCGCCGAGCACTACCGCCAGCAGGGGCAGCACCAGCGGCTCGCCGGGCTGACCCGCTCGCTCGCCTACAACGCCATCCTCGACCGTGACCCGGCCGAGGCCGCGCGCCAGGTCGCCGAGGCCCGGCGCCTGCTCGCCCGGCACGGCTCCCCGCCCATCGACGGATGGTCGGGGAGCGGCGACGCCGGCCGCTCGAGCGCGCCCTTCGGCTTCGACGCCGTCGACGAGGCGCACGCGGCGCTGGCGCTGGAGGAGATGATCCTCCGCGGCCAGAAGGCCTGGCCGGAGATCCTCTCGCTCCTCGAGCGGCGGCTCGCGAACCGACGGCAGGCGCTGAAGCTGCGCAAGGACGACGAGCTCGAGCGCGAGCTGCTGCTCCTCCAACACCGCATCGCGCTGGCGCGGGCACGGCTAGGCGACCCGGCCGGGTCGCAGAGCACGCTGGAGGCGGCGCTCGCCGCCGCGGAGAAGCTGCAGACCAACGAGAAGAAGGGCTTCGAGGCCGACGCGGCGCTCTTCCCGCTGCAGGTCGCGCTGGCGCTGAGCGGCACCGAGGCGACGCTGGCCGAGGCGGCGCGGGGGCGACCGCGGGCGGACGCGCTCAGGAGGGAGCTCAGCCGACTGCAGCAGCTGGAGTCCTGGCGCGCGGCGGCGCAGGAGAAGAAGAAGAAGGAGCTCCTCCCCGATCGCCTGCGCCTGCCGCTCTGGGGCGCGCTCGCGCTCCTCTCCTTCCACGCCGGGCTCGCGGGCGAGGAGGCGCTGCCGCCAGCGACGAAGGACAAGCCCGCCAGGAAGGACGGCAAGGACGATCAGGCCAAGGACGATCAGGCCAAGGACGATCAGGCCAAGGACGATCAGGCCAAGGACGATCAGGCCAAGGACAAGGACAAGGCCGCCGAGAAGGACAAGAAGGACCAGGCCAAAGAGAAGGACCAGGCCGCCAGGAAGGACAAGAAGGACCAGGCCAAAGAGAAGGACCAGGCCACCAAGAAGGACAAGAAGGACCAGGCCAAAGAGAAGGACCAGGCCACCAAGAAGGACGGCAAGGGAGGCAAGGCCAAGGAGGACGACGAGGATCGCCCGCGGACGCCCGCCGAGCTGGCGCTCGACCGGCTCCTCAGGCGCGGTCGGCCGCTGGTGCGGTCGGTGGAGCTCCTGCGCGCGGTGATGCGCGAGCTCGCGCCCGGGGCCGACGCGCCCACCGCGGCCGAGCGCGAGGAGCTGGCCGGCACCGCGCGCGAGAAGGGAGTCCTCGCCCCGCTGTGGACGCCGCTCTCGCCGCACGAGCGCCTGCGCTGGTACGTCCTCACCGGCTTGAACCTCGCCGAGGTCGCGTCCGCGCTCTCGCCGGCCGCCGCCCTCGAGCAGCACCCGACGAGCGACCTCCTGCGCGAGCTCGCCGGCCTCTGCACGCAGCACGAGCTCGGCGCCCTGCGCTACGTGGTCGCCTCCGAGCTCGCCGCCCGCCGCGGCGATCTCCGCGCCATGCAGGCCGCCGTCGACGGGCTCCTCGCGCGGCCGCCGCTCCTCCTCGAGGAGGCCGGCACCGCCCAGGCCGAGCTGGTCCGTCGCCGCATCTTCCGGCGCGCGCTCGGCCTCGCCCTAGCCAAGGGCGAGCTCGCCGCGGCGCTCGCCTTCGCCGAGCAGGAGGAGCGACGCGGCTTCGTCGACGAGCTCCTCGCGCTGCCGCCCGGGGCGGTGGGCCGGGCCGCGGCGCCGCTCCGCCGCCTCCTCGAGCGCGCGAAGGCCTACCGCGCCCACCTCGCCGCCGAGGACCCCGAGGCGCCGGAGGCGAAGCGCCAGGCCTGGCGCGCGGCCCTCGACTCCCGCGAGCGCGCGGTGCGCAGCGACCTCGCCGCGCTGCAGGCCGCCTCGCCGCGCGTGGCCGGGCTCCTCACCGCGCCCGCGCTCCCCTTCGCCGAGCTGGTCCGCGCCCTCGGCCCCGAGGACCGCCTGGTCGCCGCGCTGGTCAGCGGCGATCGCGTGACCCTCCTCGGGCTCGGCCCTGATGGCAAGCCGCTGGCCGAGGTGCTGCCCGGCTCCGCGAGCGAGCTCGCGAGCCAGCTCCAGGCCGAGGCGCAGCCCACGTCGACGAGCCAGCCCGCCGGCAAGACCCCCGCCCAGCCGCCTGGCTCCGCCAGCGAGCGCGCCACGCCCCAGCTCGCCGCGAAGCTCCTCGGCCCCGCGCTCGGCCGCCTCGCCGGCAAGGCTCGCCGCGTCTACCTCGACCTCGGCCGCCTGGCGCCGACGCTCAAGCCGGAGCCGCTCCTGCCTGGCCGCGCGGTGGTGCGGCTCGCCACCGCCTGGGAGCTCCTCGACGCGCACGCGGTGCGGAACCTCGCCGGCCGCGGCGGCCTGGTCGCCGGCGCGGAGCCGACGCACGCCGGCGAGCTCGCGCGCGCGCTGGGCCTGCGGCCGCTCGCCGGTGAGAAGCTCTCCCTCGCCAGCCTCCCGCTCCCCTTCGAGGACGCCGGCGTCCTCGTCCTCGCCGCGCCGCTCCGCTTCGACGGCGGCGAGGCCCCCGCCGCGCGGCTGCTCCTGCCCTCGGCGACGGAGGGCGGCGAGCGCCTCGGCGACCTCCGCCTCGGCCACGCGCTCGGCCAGCCGCTCCGCGGCCAGCTCCTCGTCCTCACCGAGCTCCGCCACACCCCGGGCCGCGAGCGCGCGGAGCGGGTCGCCCTCGCACGCCTCGTGCACGCAGCCGGCGTCCCCTCGCTCCTCGTCGTCGAGGACGGTCCGCGCGACCCGGCCACGCTCGCGGCGGCGCTGAGGCCGCTCCTCGCGGTGCTCCCTGGCGGCGAGCTCGCGGCCGCGCTGGCGAAGAGCCCGGCGCGCGCCACCCTCGCGCTCCACGGGCACGGCGGCCTGACGCCCGCGGAGGCGACCGCCTTCGCCAAGGCCCAGCTGATGGCCCGCGTGCGCGCCGGCGCGGGCGCCTTCGACCGCCGCCAGCTCGGCGACGCGGTCGAGCACCTGGAGGCCGCGCTCCGCGTGATGGAGTTCCTCGGCGAGGAGAAGTTTCTCGACGGCGCGCTGCTCTACCTCGGCAACGCCTACACGCTCCTCGAGGACTACCCGCGCGCGGTGCCCAAGCTGGAGCGGCTCCTCGCGCTCCGCCAGAAGGCTATCGCCGAGGCGCGCCGCGCGGGCAAGCCGGCGCCGCTCCTCGCCGCGCAGGCGAAGTGGGTCCAGGCGCTGCAGAGCATGGCCTGGCTGCGGATGCGGAACACGCAGTACAAGGAGGCGCTCGCGGCGAACCGCCAGGCGATCGACCTCTTCCTCGAGGTGAAGCGGCCGCTCCTCGCGCAGCCGGCCTACGACCAGCGCAGCATCATCGCCGAGAAGCAGGGCGACATGAAGGAGGCGCTCGCCTACGCGCGCCGCGCGCTGGAGGCCGCGCGGGCCGCCCTCACCGCGAGCCCGAAGAGCGCCAGCGCCCAGGCCACGGTGGTCTCGGCCGCCGGGCGCCTGGCCCGCCTGCTCCGCATGCGCTTCTCCGACTACGGCCCGGCGATGGACGCGGCGCGCCTCGCGCTCGCGCACCTCCCGCCAGTGAAGCCGGCGCAGCTCGCCGCCGCCGAGGCGAGCCGCGCGGCGCTCGCGGCGCAGGCCGCCGCCGCGCAGGGCAAGGAGCTCGCCGCGGTGAAGGCGAAGCTCGCCGCGGCCACCGCGCTGCGCAAGCAGCTCGCCGACGCGATCGAGGACCGCGTCGGCGCCGTCCTCGAGATCTCCCGCATCTACAGCGCGCGCGGCGACTACAACCGCGCCGTGGAGCAGGCCGAGGAGGCGCTCACGCTCGCCCGCCAGGCGAAGCTCCCCCTCGAGGACAGCGCGCTCCTCGAGCTGGTCAACAACCTCTACTACACCGGCGCCTACGCGCGCGCGCTCACCACCGCCGACGACGGGCTCCGCGCCGCGGGCGGCAACGAGCTCCGCCAGATCCAGTTCCACAACGCCAAGGGCTCGATCAGCGCCGCGCTCGGCCGCACCGCCGAGGCGCTCGCCTCCCTCGAGGAGGCGCTCCGCATCGCGACCCGCCTCGCGCTCCCCGCCGAGATCGCCGCGAGCCACAACAACCTCGGCAACGCGCTCCGCCTCGCCGGCCGCTTCGAGGACGCGCGCGCGCGCTTCCAGAAGGCCTTCGCCATCGACCGCCAGCAGAAGGACCGCCTCGGCATGGCGTTCGACCACGCGAACCTCGGCCTCGCCGAGGAGCTCCTCGGGCGCAAGCGCGAGGCTCGCTCGCAGCTCGAGCGCGCGCTCTCGCTCTCCCGCGAGATCGGCGCGCCCTTGAACGAGCTCAAGGCGCAGGCGGGCCTGGCCCGGCTCGAGCTCGGAGGCGGCAAGGCCGCCGCCGCGCTGGCGCGCCTGCGCGCCGGGCTCGCCACCGCCTCGCGCCTCGGCCTGCGCAACTGGGCCTGGCGCTTCCACCTCCTCGGCAGCCGCGCCCTGCGCCGGCAGAACGACCGCGCCGCGGCGCGGACCGAGCTCGAGCGCGGGCTCGCGCTGATCGAGGAGCTCCCGCCGCGGCAGCGCAAGGCGCTCGGCGCGCCGAAGGTGGAGGAGGATCCGGAGGACCTCTACGACGAGCTGATCGACCTCCTCGCCGCCGAGGGGCAGGCCGAGGCCGCGCTCGACCTCTCGGAGCGCCTGCGCGCGCGCTCCTTCATCGACCGCGCGTCGTCGGGCACGCTCGCCTTCCCGCAGAAGGAGACCGCCGCGCTCCTCGCGAAGCTGACCGGCCTGCAGCAGGAGCTCGAGGCGTCGCGCTCGGCTCGCGCGCGAGCGCGGACCGCCGCCGAGGTGAAGGCCGCCGACGGCGAGGTCAAGCGCGTGGCGGGCGAGCTCGCCGCCGCGAAGCGCGCGCTCGCGGCGCTCGGCCCGCAGCTCCCCTCGCTGGTCAGCGTCGACGCCTGGCGGCTGGCGAGGCTGCGGCCGCTCCTCGCGGCGCACCCGGGCGCGCTCTTCGTCAGCTACCACCTGACCGAGAAGACGCTGATCATCTGGGCGCTCGAGCGGGGCGCGCTCCGCATGCAGCGGGTGCAGGTCACGCGGCGCGCGCTCGAGCAGGCGGTCGGCCGCTACCGCGAGCGGCTCGGCCGCTTCCACCCCGTCGACGACCTCGCGCAGCAGCTCCACCGCTGGCTGCTCGCGCCGGTGCTGCCGGCGGGCGGCGCGAAGCGGCTGGTCGTGGTCCCGGCCGGGCCGCTCCACGTGCTGCCGTTCGCGGCCCTCCACGACGGCCGCGACCACGTGGTCGCGCGCTCGGCGGTGACCACGCTCCCCAGCCTCAACGCCCTGCGCTTCCTCCCGGCGGCGCGGCCGGCGGGCGGGCGCCGCGTGGCGCTCGGCTGGGCGGGCACAGGCGAGCGGCCCCTCAGCTTCACCGTGCGCGAGGCGGCGGCGGTCGGCGAGGCGCTCCCCGGCACGCTGGTCCTCGGCGGGGCCGAGGCGACGCGCGCGCGGCTGCTCAAGGAGGCGGCAGGCGCCGAGCTCCTCCACGTCGCCAGCCACGGCCGCTTCGACGAGGAGGCGCCGCTCCTCTCCGCGCTCGAGCTCGCCGACGGGGAGCTGCCCCTGGTCCAGGTCCTCGGGCTCAAGCTGAAGGCAGAGCTCGTCATCCTCAGCTCGTGCGAGAGCGGCCTCGGCCAGCTCGACGGCGCGGACGGCGTGCTCGGCCTGCAGGCCGCCTTCCTCCTCGCCGGCGCCCGCCGCGTGATCGCCAGCCTCTGGCGCGTCAGCGACCTCGGCTCGGCGCTGCTGATGAAGCACGTGGCCCGGCGCCTGGCCAAGGGCGAGCCCCCCGAGGCCGCGCTCCGCGGCGGCCAGCTCGAGGTGCGCCGCCGCTACCCGCACCCGGCGTTCTGGGCGGGCTTCCGGCTCGACGGGGCGCCCTAAATCACCGGTCACGATTCTCGAACAGTCACCCACGAATCGTGACCGGTGATTTAGTGGCCTTTCCGACGGGGAGCGGGCGCGACCCGTCCTCAAACGAACCTAGATGAGCGAGCGGAGTCGCGCTCGTTCATCTAGCGCTCCTCGCTACGGCTCGAAGCTCAGGCAGCGGCTGCGGACCAGGTTCTCCTCGGCCCTCTGCGCGGCGTCGCGCCAGATCGCGACCACCCGCTGCCCCTGGGCGGCGAGGAGCGGGGCCTCGGAGTAGGCGAGGTCCGGCGTGCTCAGCCGCCGGAAGGGCGCGGTGAGCGTGAGGCTCGTGGCGTCGATCTGCCCCACGTGGACCTCGACGCTATCCACCTCGGGTGTCTGGCCGAAGCGGAACTCCCGGTAGAGGGTGAGCGCCAGCGCGACCTCCCCGCGCTCGAGATCCGCCAGCGCGATCCGCCCCTGCATCTCCACCTCCGCGGGCAGCGTCAGCTCCGCGGTGCCAGCGTGCACGAGCGCCGCGCCGACCGCGACGCGATCGACGAGCAGCGCGCCGCTCGAGGTGCGCCGCGCGATGAGGAGAGCCCCAGGCCGCGGGTGGAGCTGAAGCGCGCCGGCCATCCCGACCGGCGCTACGGAGAAGCCGTCGAGCACGTCGAGGACGGCCCCCTCGCGATCGAGGCGCACGACCTTGAGCCCCCAGCTCGACCACTCGCTGCCCGCGGCGACCAGGAGCTGGCCATCGACCACCGCGAGCTGACCGAGCGTGCTGGTCACGCCGCGGGTCTGGAACGGCCGCCCCTCGCCCGTCTCGAGCGCGAACCGGCGCAGCAGGAGGTCGCCCACCTTGAACCAGGACATGGTCCCGCTCGCAGTGGTCTCGGTCCGCACCCCTCCCGCGCTCAGCGCCAGGTAGAGCTCGTCGCCCAGCACGGCCCAGGTGAGGTCGTAGATATCGTCGCCGATGGCGGAGAGGTCGAGGGCGAGGGTCACCGGCGCGGAGGGCTGGCCCCCCTTCACCGTCACGCAGCGGAGCTCGCTCCCCTGCTTGAAGCAGACGAGGTAGCCGTCCGCGAGCGGGACCGTGCGCAGGTACGACGCGGTGCCGCTGGTCGGGATGGCGGCGAGCAGCGCCGGCTCCGCGGTGTCGAGGGTCAGGCTCGCCTGCTCGAGCTGCCCCTCCTCGGCCCAGAGCACCACCGGCAGCGCGCCGGGCGGCTGCGCCAGCGCGGGGCGGCTCGGCGAGTGGGCGATCCGGCGCGCGACGTGGCAGCCCCCGAGCCCGCTGAAGCCGGGGTTCGCCAGGTGGAACTGGCGGAGGTCCTCGTCGGTGAAGCGGGTGCCTCCGGACTGCTCGCCGTGCATCACCGCCCCGGGGTCGTCGAGGTGGCCGTTGATGCCGAGGAGGTGGCCGAGCTCGTGGGGGACGATCATCGCCATCGCGAACGGGCCGTCGAGGTCGAGCTCGCAGAGGTGGATGTCGTCGTCTCCGACGGAGTCGAAGAGCCCGGACGCGTAGGCGCAGACGAACCGCGAGCGCCGGATCAGCGCCTCCTGCTCCGCGTGCGCGGCGCTCCCGGAGGCGAGGTAGAGCTGCGTCCCGACCTCGACGTTCCACGCCTCGGCCGCGTCGGCGATGGACCGCAGCCGCTCCTCGCCCCAGTCGGGGCCGGCGACGAGCGCGATCGGCCGGCTCGGGTCGAGGTCACGGCAGCCCGTCCAGGCGGAGAGCCCGGCGAGCAGCGCCACCAGCGCTGACGGCGCTAGAAGCGGTAGGCGAGGCCGACGCGCGGCTCCCAGCTTGCCATCCATAGGTCGTTCCAGAGGAAGAAGACGTCGAGCGGCGCGGCGCGGAGCTCGAGCCGCGAGCCGAGCGGATAGCGCAGCTCGAAGAGCGGCCCGGTGACGAGCGCCGCGGTCCAGACTGAGCCCACCGGACGATTGACGTGGAAGCCGCTGACCCCGAGCCGCCAGCCGAGCGCGAGGGTGAGCCGCCAGGGACGGAAGCAGACCGCGCCGCTCGCGTTCGCGCCGAGGTCGAGCGACTCCTCGGCGCTGCCGAGGGTGAAGGCGAGCGCTGCCTCGAGGCGCGAGCCGAGCGCGCGGCGCACCCCGAGCGCGCCCCGCAGCCGCGGCCTGAACGAGGCCGCGTCGAGGCCGACGCCGAGGTCCGCGCTGGCGCCCCAGCGGAGCGTGCCCGAGGGCGGCGCCGCGAGCGCTGGCCCGGGGGCCGCGGTGGCGAGCGTCGCCGCGAGCAGCAGCGGCGCTGTCCTCAGCCTGGTGATGGTCACGAGCCCGTCTCCCCGATCCACGCGCTTGATTGGAGCACCTCGCGGGTCACCCGACAACCGCGGAGTGCAGTCGCTCCTCGTCTGCTCCACCGCGACGAGAAGACGACCTCAACGTGGGGGAGAAGCAACGACGAGACGAGGCGACGAGGCGACGACGAGCTGGGGAGACGAGGCGACGACGAGCCGGGCGGAGCGGGACGAGCGCTACTGCTGGACGGCGCCGGCCAGCTGGAAGGTCGAGGCGTTGAAGCCGCGGACCATCACGTTGATGACCGCGTCGGCCGGCAGCGACACCTTGCACGTCTCCGCCGCGCCCTTGAGGTACGGGCGGCAGTCGTAGAGGCTCGTCGAGGGCTGGGTGCCGATGCGCACGTAGAGGTCCGCGTCGCCGGTGCCGCTCAGCGTGAAGACGTACTCGCCCTTGGCCAGCTTCGGCGTCGCGAAGCGCTTGATGTTGCCCTTCTTCAGCGACCCCTGCGCGGTCATCCCCTGCCAGCCCGTGGTGCCGCCGCCGCCGCCGCCGCCCGGCACGTAGGTGTTGTCCTGCTCGCCGGTCACCAGCACCACCTGCGAGCTGGAGATGTTCGCGAAGATCTGCTCGTAGGTCTTCGGCGCGTCGAAGGCGAGGAGCCCGTCCACCAGCGCCATCGTCGAGGAGGGCATGTTGCTGAAGTACGAGGGCATCGCGTTGGTGAGGATGTCGATGTACTTGGTGCCCGTCGTGTCGTCCGGGTTGACGGTCTTGTGCGCGTTGTTGAGCGCGTCGTCGACGTAGGCGAAGGTGTCGCAGCCGTTCATGAACACGATCACGTACTGGCCGGCGACCCACTTGCCCATGCGGGCGAGGAAGCGCACGTTCGAGCCGAGGCCCGCGTGGCCGTTGTAGGTGATGACGTCGGCGCGGGTCGAGAGCTCGGTGTAGCGCGCGTTGAAGGCGGCGCCGCCCGACTGCACGTTGTCGACCAGGAGCGCCACGACCTCCACCTTCTTGCCCGAGGGGAGCGTGCCCGCGAGGGTGATGTCCGGGACCTTGACGCCGGGGTTCGCCGGGACGTCGGCCGGGGTGGTGACGAGCTGCGCGCTCGCCAGGCGGCTCTTCACCAGGCTGACGAAGCTGTTGTAGCCGCTGATGCCCGCGTCACCCTCGGTCTTGCCGTCCTCGTACTTGCCGAAGATGGCGACGACGCGCAGGACGCCGTCCTCCCAGACCTTGTTGTACTCGGGGAACTTGCCCGTGGTGGTGGTGGTGCTCGGGGTGACCGTCGCGGTCGCTCCGAGGATGTCGGCGGCGTCGAGCTTGCAGCCCGACTGCGCCGGGCGGAAGTAGTACCACATCGAGCCCGAGTCCACGTCGTGCGCGCCCCACTCGACGCAGCTCCCCTTGTACTTCTCGGTGAACGCGCTCTGCCCGGCGTAGCTGATGTCGCGCGGCAGGCGGAAGGTGTAGCTCGTCGGCACCTGGCTCTTCTTGCCCCAGGCGACCGGCAGCTTCGCGTGGTAGCTGAGGCGGGTCTTCGTGCCCTCGACCTTGCTCACCAGGTTGGAGAGCTCGACCTTGTCGAGGCGCGCGACGCCGGTCTCGCCGTTGAGCTGGCCCATCGTGTAGAGGAGCTGGTCCTGGATGGTGCCCTTCTGGTCCCAGGCGTGGTCGGTCAGCAGCTCGGCGTCGAACTCGAAGTTGAGGAACACGGCCACCGCGCTGGCGTCGGCCTTGGTGTCGTCCTCGTCCTTGATGCCGGCCAGCTCCGGGTCGGCCTCGGCCGGGTCCATCGCGTCGCACGAGGCGAGCAGCGGCAGGGCGAGCAGCGCGAGGAGCGCGTGGCGGGTCAGGTGGGCTCTCATGGGTTGCCTCCGGGGTCTCACGGTGAAGACGGTGGCCGCTGGCTGCTGTCGCACGAGGTGGGAGCTTTCGTGCGAAAAGTCTCCTCTCGGCATACCGGTCAGCGCCCTGGGGTGCAGGCGACATGCCATCGAGGCCATCGCCGGAACCCCCGGAATTGCAGCCGGAACCCTGCCCGGTGGGCATTCGTCCTGGCGACGCGGCGAGCCTGGATCCTGGCTGGCCGAGCAGTCAGGCCCGCTCGCGCAAGTGGGCAGAGCAGCAGGGAGCAGCAGGCGATTGACGCCTCGCGCAACTCGTGGGTTGATGCACCCCATGAGCAACTCAGCCCCGGCCCCGCAGCCCGAGCCGACGGTGGCCCCCGCACCCTTCCCCCGCTCCTTCTGGACGGCGCTCGTCACCGAGCTCTTCGAGCGTGGCGCCTACTACTCGATGGCGAGCTTCGTGGTGCTCTACCTGGGCCAGCTCGGCCTCGGCAAGTACTGGCCGAGCACGCTCAACGGCCTCCTCTGGACGCTCGTCTACTTCCTGCCCATCCTCTCGGGCACCATCGCCGACCAGGTCGGCTTCCGCCGCTCGCTGCTGGCGGCCTTCGTGCTCCTCGTGGGCGGCTACTTCCTGATGGGCTACCCCGTCTGGCTGGGCGGGGCCGAGCTCTCCAAGGATATCGCGGACGACGTGACCGCGGGGGCCGGCGTGATGGTGCCCGTCGTCGCCGCGCTGATCCTGATCGGCCTCGGCGGCTCCATCGTCAAGCCGTGCATCGCGGGCACCGTGCAGAAGACCTCGGGCGTCCGCACCACGCTCGGCTTCTCGATCTTCTACATGATCATCAACGTCGGCTCGCTCTTCGGCCGCAGCATGGGGTACCTCGCGCGCACGCGCTACGGCCTCTCCTTCATCTTCGGCGTGGCGATGGCTTGCTCGGCGGCGGCCTTCCTGGTCGTGCTCCTCTCCTACCGCGACCCGGAGCCGGCCCTCGGCGCGCCGGCCAAGCCGCGCCGCTCGATCGGGCGCATCCTCGTCGACATGGTGCTGGTGCTGAAGAGCGGCCGCTTCACGCTCTTCCTGCTCGTCTCCTCGGGGTTCAACTTCCTCTACAGCCAGGTCTACAACGTGCTGCCGCTCTACCTGAAGAAGGTGGTGGAGACCAACCCGGCGGTCGACCTCTACACGATGGCGAACCCCATCTGCATCGTCGCCTTCCAGCTCCTCATCACCAAGCTCTTCGGCAAGATGAAGCCGATCCGCTCGATGGTGGTGGGCAGCGTGATCATCGGCGTCTCGATGGTGATCAACCTCGGACCCATCTTCACCAGCGGCGGCGTGCGCGCCGAGTGGGTCTGGCTGCCGATCGGCTCGGTCTTCATCATCCTGACGGTGGCGCTGGTCGCCTTCGGCGAGCTCTTCACCTCGGCGCGGACCTTCGAGTACATCGGCGCGCTGGCGCCCAAGGGGCAGGAGGGGCTCTTCCTCGGCTACGCGAACCTGCCGATGGCGATCGGCTCGCTGATCGGCGGGCCGGTCGGCGCGGCGATCTTCAACGAGGTGATGAGCAAGGGCGCGGAGAAGCTGCCCGACGGCCTGCTCCGCCTCGACAACCGGCGGGCGGCGCTCGGCTGGCTGATCCTGATGGGGATCGGCTTCGCCTCGGCGGCCTGCATGTGGCTCTACAACCGCTGGCTCGAGAAGCAGCCCAAGGAGACTCCGGCGTGATCGACGTCCGCCGGCGCGTGGACGTAGCAACATCGCAGCCCCTTGAGCCCGGACGCCAGGCGGTCTAAGAAGCAGGAGCCGGGGGGAAGAGAGGACGAAGAGCATGGCCAAGAGCATCGTCGCCGTCCTGCGCACCACGCCGCGGACGGTCTTCGAGGACTACCACCGCGCGATGAACCTCGCCCGCTACCAGGACGTCATCGCCAAGGACGCGGACACCGGGCTGAAGATCAACATCAGCTGGCACTTCTTCTTCCCCTCGTCCTCGACCACGCCCTGGCAGCTCGACGGGGTGGTGCGCGCGATGAAGCAGGACGGCTACGACCCGGCGCTGATCCACGGCTGCCACAACCGCACCGTGGTCATCGACGCGCACCTCGGCGAGCGCGAGAACAAGCAGCTCAACGTGATCGAGGCGCACGGCCTGCGCAACGTGCACCTCTACGAGGGCGAGGAGTGGATCCACGTCCGCGACGCGGTGGGCGACCTGGCCGACAAGTTCCTGGTCTTGAACCAGGTCTACCCGAAGGGCTTCCACATCCCGAAGCGCTTCATCGGCGAGAACATCATCCACCTGCCGACGGTGAAGACCCACGTCTTCACCACCTCGACCGGCGCGATGAAGAACGCCTTCGGCGGCCTGCTCAACGAGAAGCGCCACTGGACCCACCCGGTCATCAACGAGACGCTGGTCGACCTGCTGATGATCCAGAAGAAGATCCACCGAGGGCTCTTCGCGGTGATGGACGGCACCTTCGCCGGCGACGGCCCCGGGCCGCGCTGCATGGTGCCGCACGTGAAGAACGTCATCCTCGCCTCGGCCGACCAGGTGGCGATCGACGCGGTGGCGGCCAAGCTGATGGGCTTCGACCCGCTCTCGCTCCGCTTCATCCGCCTGGCGCACGACCTCGGGCTCGGCTGCGGCGACCCGCGCGAGATCGAGCTCGTCGGCGACCTCGACGCGGCGCAGGAGAACTGGCACTTCGAGGGCCCGTTTCACAAGATGACCTTCGCCTCCAAGATGCAGCACAAGATCTACTGGGGCCCGCTGAAGAAGCCCGTCGAGTGGTCGCTGAAGACGGTGCTCGCGCCCTGGGCCTACATCGCCAGCATCGTCTACCACGACAGCTTCTGGTACCCGCTGAAGGGCAAGGAGCAGATGCGGGTCGCGCTGGAGAGCGACTGGGGGCGGCTCTTCCGCAACTGGGAGAGCCTCACCCCTGACGAGCGCGGCTTCCCCACGGTGGGCGAGAGCGCGCCCGAGCTGAAGCGCATCGGCGCCAAGGCGTTCCTCACCTCGCTCGGCGTGCTCCGCACCGCCGTCCGCGAGGCGCCCGAGCTCGCCGCCAGGCGGCGGCACCACGGCCAGCCCGGCGGCTGCGGCTGCCAGGGGCGCTGAGACCGCCGCTCCCTCCTCGACGCATCTCGGAAGACCTGAGCAAAAAAAGAGGCATGCTCCCGGGCCTCCTGCTAGGGTCGCCCTGCCAGGGTCGCCTGGACTCGAGGAGGGATGCCCATGAGAGCCGAGGGTGCGGTGCCGAAGCTCGCGCTCGCGAGCCTAACGCTGCTGGCCAGCTTAGCGGCCTGCCGCGTCGTG
>JAKLHH010000569.1 GCA_022710245.1 Myxococcota bacterium | reverse complement strand
GGATGGGCTGGCCGTCGTACTGGACGGTGGTGTAGCGGTTGAGGTTCTTGATGTAGCGGAACGAGTAGGAGAGCTCGAGGCTCATCTGGCGCGGGAGCTCGAAGTGGCGCTTCAGCCCGAAGCCCGGGCCGATGCCCATCACCAGCGTCTCTGCCAGCGACTCCTTGCTGGTGGGGAGCACCAGGCGGAGCGACGGCGTGAGCTCGATCTTGCTGTGGCGCTCGGTCCAGACCGGTGAGTAGACGAGGTCCAGCCAGAGGTCCTCCCAGCGCGGCTCCCGGTAGCGGGTGCTGTCGTCCGCGTTGGTCCACTCCACGCCGAGCCCGACCTTGAGGCGGAGCGAGAGCCTGTCGGTGAAGTGGTAGCGCGGGTAGAGGCGGAAGAGCCACGAGTAGCTCGGGTTCCAGGTGAGGTCGGAGGACTTCACCAGGCCCATGGCGCCCAGGCTCTGGAACCAGACGAAGCTCGAGTTGCGAAACGGGTAGCGGCCGATCAGCGACTCGTTCGCGTCAGCCCGGGCGGTGCCGGCGACCCCGTCCGAGACACCAGCGCGCGCGGCGAGCGGCAGGGCGGTGAGCGTGATCAAGAGGACAGCGGAGAGGTCTCGTCTCATCAAGTGCCTCGTCAGGAGGGACCTACAGCGACCCTCGTTGCACACCTGATGCCACACCTACAAGCGCGAAGTGACGGAGGTCGCACCATTGCGCACGGCCGGCGCCGAGCGGACGGTTAGCGGACTGACGGTGGGAGCACTCTTGCTCCTCCCCGGGGCTGGCCAGGTGCCCCCACGCCGGCTAGAGTAGCGGCGCATGAGGACCGCGGCCTTCTTCGACCTCGATCGCACCCTGCTCACCGTCAACAGCGGCGCGCTCTGGGTGCAGCGCGAGCGGCGCCTGAAGCGGATCACGCTCCGGCAGGTCGCCGAGGCGACCATGATGCTGATCGCGTACCGCCTCAGCCTGGTCGACATCGAGGCCTCCATGCGCAAGGCGCTGGCGGTCTACCGCGGCGAGCGCGAGGAGACGCTGGCGCGCTGGACGCGCGAGTGGTTCGACCTCGAGATCAAGCACCTGGTCGCCGCGGGGGCGCGGCGCGCGCTCGACGAGCACCGCCGAGCGGGCGACCTGTGCGTGCTGCTCACCTCGTCCTCGCCGTACATGGCCCGCGTCGTCTCCGAGGAGCTCACCCTCGACGCCTGGATCGCCTCGACCTACGAGGTGCGGGGCGGCGTCCTCACCGGCGAGCCCGTGCTCCCCCTCTGCTACGGGAGCGGCAAGGTGGCGCTCGCCGAGCGCTACGCCCGCGAGGTGGGCGTGGACCTCTCCCGCAGCTACTTCTACACCGACTCCTTCACCGACCTCCCGATGCTGCTCAGCGTGGGACGGCCGCGCGTCGTCAACCCGGACCTGCGCCTGCGCCTCTACGCGCGCTGGCGCGGCTGGCCGGTCCTGGAGTGGGCCTCGTGATCGAACACCCCCCGCCGCAGCTGCTCGATCGCCGCTACCGTGCGGAGCAGCTGATCGGCCACGGCGCCGTCGCCACCGTCTGGCGCGGCGTCGACGCGCGCACCGGCGAGCGGGTCGCGCTGAAGGTGATGCGGCCCGACTCGCTGGGGCTCGAGGACATCCAGCGCCTCGCGCAGGAGGTGGAGATCCTGCGGCGGCTGAGCCACCCCTGCATCGTGCGCATCCTGGGGACCGGCGTCGCCGAGGGGAACGCGCCCTACGTGGCGATGGAGTGGGTGGACGGCATCGACCTCCGCGCCAAGCTGGAGCAGAGCCCCGTGCTGCCCCTGGCGGACGTGCGCGACATCATCTCGCAGGTCTGCTGCGGTCTCACCGAGGCGCACGCGCAGGGCATCATCCATCGCGACATCAAGCCGGAGAACGTCCTGCTCGCGGCGCCCGAGCACGTCGCCGTGAAGCTCGCCGACTTCGGGATGGCCAAGGTCACCGGCCGTCAGGCCGCCGCGCTCACCGTCGAGGGGCAGCTCTTCGGCACGCCGCAGTACATGGCGCCCGAGCGGGCGCGGGGGAAGCCCGCCGGCGAGGCCGCCGACCTCTACGCGGTCGCGGTGATGACCTACGAGATGCTCGCCGGGCGGCGCCCCTTCGACGGCCGCAGCCCCATGCAGATCCTGATCGACCAGACGCGCGAGGCGCCGCCGCGCTTCCCCTGTCCGCTGGCGGTCGAGGAGGTGCTGCTGGCGGGCCTCGCCAAGGAGCCCTCGGCGCGCCCCACGTCCGAGGAGTTCGCGCGCAGGCTCAGCGAGGCGGTCGGCTGATCGGCCAGGCGGTCGGCTGAGCCCCCGGCGCTGCACGCCGGCCTGTCCTCCGCGCGCCCGGTCCGGACGGTGCGATCAGCGGAAGCGCAGACCTCAGCGCTGCGAGGCGCTGGCCGGCGTGAGGGTTCGCCGTCGTCCGCTGGCGGAGCTCACCCAGCTGCGCGTCGACCGGGTGGTGACCCCGGCAGGTCCATGCTCCGCGACGGCGGCCGGTCGCATGTCGATCTTCATCGTCTCGGTCACGCCAGCCACGCGGCCGTCGGGGAGACGCGTGAAAATGGAGCTGCGGACGTAGCGGAGCCCTTCGGCGCGGGTGACCTCGAGCTCGTGGAAGAGCCGCTTGCCGTGCGTTCCGAGGAGGATGGACTCATGCACGGCGTCCGGGTAGAACGTGTCCCCCGGCCGCGCCTGCCGCAGAAAGATGGCGTCCGCGGTGCTCGTCACGCGGGTGTACGGGGCCTCCGCTCGTGAGGCCAGCTGCTTCGCCCGCCCCTGCAGCGCCCGTGGGACCCCGCGCCCGATGGCCGCGATCTGGCGATCGATCTCGGCGACCTGCGGAGATGGTGGCGGCGCGGCATACGCGGCGCTCATGGCGAGCAGGAGACCGGCGATGAGGACGCTCGAGGGCAGGTGACGAAGCATCGCAGCACCCCTTCGTGGCAGCTGCCGAGCACGGTTGCATTCGATGGGCCAGCTGACCCCTGTGGAGTTTCGGGCCCTCGCGTGGAGCTCGGGTGCGGCGGCGCGCAGCCCAGGTCAGCCAGGGCAGCGGGATTGCGAGAGCATCATTGCCCAGGCTGGAGCCCGGCGCAGAGCCGTCGTCGGTCCGGTGCAGGATGGTGCCGTTCGTGCCGACGACCTCGCGCAGCCCCGGCGTGGCCCAGACCGCGGCGAAAACGGCGCGACCCCTGCGACCGGCGAACGGCGTGACCGGTGCGATCAGCGGAAGCGCAGCAGCAACCAGGACGCCACGCCAGCTGCCGCGATGATGGCGAGGAGGCCGAGCCAGAACCAGAACGAGCTGGCCGAGCGAGGCTCCGGCAGCCGCGTCTCGTGCGTGTGCTCGTGGGCGCCGTACCTGGCGGGCGGTGCGAGGCGGCGCGGCTGCGGCGGCTTTGGCGCCGGACCGCCGCGGGCGGCAGGCGCTGGGCGCTCGATGATGGGCGCGACCTCGGGCACCGTGTACGAGCGGGCCAGCCCGTCGCCTCCCTCGGTGTCGAGCACCGCGGTGCGCGCCTGCGCGAGCTGCTCGGGGGGCGGCCGGATCATCGGCTGCGTGCGCGCCGCGTGAGCGCGCTCCTCCGCGACGAGCGTGATCTCGCTGTCGGTGGCGAGGCCGAGGAGCGGGAGCGTCTCGCCTCGCGCGTGGTCCTGCGCGAAGGTCCCGCCCTGTCCGCTGTCCGGCGGGAGCGTCTCGCCCTGCTCGCGCCGCGGGGGCGCCTGGCCGCGGGTCGCGTCGAGGTCGCCGAGGTCGTCGACGACGGTCGCGGTCGCCTCGGCCGCGGCCTCGGAGAGCTCTGCCGCGGTCGCGTCGCCGCCTGGCCAGGGCAGCGCCTCCGGTACGGCCCGGCGGAGCTCCTCCATCAGCTCGCGGACACCGCCCTGGCGGTCGCCGGGCTCCTTCGCCAGCGCCCGCAGGATCACCTGCTCCAGCTTCTTCGGCATCGCTGTCAGGTGCGAGGGGGGCATCGGCGCGTCGCGCTGCTGCATGGCGAGGATGCGCAGCGGCGAGGGGTCCTGGAACGGGCGGCACCCGGTGGTCAGCTCGTAGAGCATGATGCCGAGCGCGTAGACGTCGGTGCGCACGTCCACCTCGTGCCCCTGGGCCTGCTCGGGCGCCATGTACTCCGGGGTGCCGACGATGGCGCCCACCTCGGTGTGCTGGCTCACCGCGCCCTTCAGCTTGGCGAGGCCGAAGTCGAGGATCTTGATGAAGGGCTGCGGCGGCCGCCGGAGGACGACGATGTTCTCGGGCTTGAGGTCGCGATGGAGGAAGCCCTTCGCGTGCGCGGCGTCGAGCGCGTCGCAGACCTGCTCGTAGACCGGCAGGAGCGCGCCGGGGCGGAAGCGGCCGACCCGTCCCAGGTGCTGGTGCAGGTTCGCGCCGTCGAGGAGCTCCATCACCATGAAGTTGCGGCCGTCGTCGAGCTCGCCGATGGAGAAGATGTCGACGATGTTGTGGTGCCCGATCTCGTTGACGGCGCGCGCCTCCATGACGAAGCGGGAGACCGCCTTCGGGTTGCCCGCGAAGCGCCGGTTGATCACCTTCACCGCGACCACCTTCTCGATCACCGGGTGGATGGCGCGGTAGACGACCCCCATGCCCCCCTCGCCGATCTCGTGCTCGATGCGGTACTCGTGGACCATCATCCCCGGTGTCAGCCGCGGGCCGACGTGGTGGTCGACCCCTGGCTCGGGCGGGATGGTGGTCGCCGCGAAGGTCTGGCTGACCTCGATCAGCGGCACTCCGTCCTGGGGACAGACGTGTACGGCCTCGTCATAGGAGGCCCGGCACTCGGGGCAGATCCGCACTTCGCGTCCTGATGGTAGACGCCCATCTTAACCCCAAGGAGTTCGCGAGTCGATCGCCGCAGGACAAAGGAGTAGGTTCTACCAATGGGTGACCGCACGGCGGCCCGGATCCTCTCCATCGTCGCGACCGACGCGACCTTCGAGCGCGCCGAGCACCGCGGGCGCGAGGTCTGGCTGGGCAAGTGCCTGCACTGCAGCGCCCACCTCCTGATCGAGCTCGACGGGCGGCCCATCAGCCGGGCCACCATCGAGCACATCGTGCCCCGCACGCACGGGGGCACCGACGCGCTGGAGAACCTGGGGCTCGCCTGCGCGCGCTGCAATCAGCAGAAGGGGGTGCGGCACGATCTCCAGCGCGCCGACGACCCCAAGCTCCTCGCGATCATCGAGCGGCTCCAGCGGCGGCGGCGCCAGCGCTGGCGCGACCCACCCGAGGAGTAGCGGCGGGCCAGACTCCTGCGTCTCGCGGCGTCTCCGGCGTCTCCCCTCGTTGCCTGCCGTCGAGGTTGCCGCTGCGCTGCCCGGGTGCCATCATAACCGCCGCGGATCGTGGGAAAGGCGCATGGATCACTTTCACCTCGTGGTGCTCGGGGGCGGGCCGGCGGGCGAGCGCGGCGCCATCCTGGCGGCGCGCGCCGGGAAGCGAGTCGCCATCGTCGAGCGCGCCCACGTGGTCGGCGGGACGTGCATCAACTGGGGGACGATCCCCTCCAAGACGCTGCGCGAGAGCGCGCTCTACGTCTACGGGTTGACGCGGAACAAGCTGCACGGCATCCGCACCGAGATCACCGAGGAGATCACCGTCGCGGACTTCATGTACCGCGAGCGGCTGGTGGTGCAGCGCGAGCTCGACCTGGTG
>JAKLHH010000568.1 GCA_022710245.1 Myxococcota bacterium | reverse complement strand
ATCCAACCAACGAAGGAGCAGTCTTGCGCCTCGCCTTCGCGCTCGCCCCCCTCGCCGGGCTGGGGCTCTGCGTTGCCCTGGCCGACGCCGATCGGGCCGACGCCAATCATATAGAGAGGCCCGCGCCGCCGCTGCCGCGTGCCGCTGCCGCGCCGCCCGCGCCGCGCCTCCTGCGCCTCCCGCTCGGGAGCGGCCGCGCGCTGCCGCTCCTCTCCAGCGTCGACCTCGACGTGGGGAGCCCGCGGATCCGCCAGGCCATCGTCATCGTCCACGGCGCCGACCGCCTCCCCGGCTTCAGCTACAGGAACCTCGCCAGGCTCCTCGACCGCCGCGGCGCGCTCGACGAGACCGCCGTCCTCGCGCCCTCCTTCGCCATCGCCCCGTCGGAGCTGCGCTGCGCCGGGCGCCCCGTCTCCCTCGCCCTCCGCCCGGCGCTCGAGCCGGGGGATCTCCGCTGGTCCTGCGACGGGTGGAAGCACGGCCAGGCCGCGCTCGCCCTGGACGTGCCCGGCCCGGACGTGGACGGGGACGTGGACGTGCACGTGGACCGGGCCGTGGCCGACGGGGCCGTGGCCGACGGCAGCCAGGCAGCGAGCACCCCGGCGCCCACCTCCTACGCGGCCCTCGACGCGCTCCTCGCGCGGCTCAGCGACCGCGCGCGCTTCCCGCGGCTCGCCCGCATCGTCGTCGCCGGCCACTCCGCCGGCGGCCAGCTCGCGCTCCGCTACGCGGCGACCTCGCCCTCGCCGGCAGCGGCGAAGGCCCGCTTCCTCGCCATGAACCCGTCGTCCTACCCGTACCTCGGGTCGGAGCGGCTGCAGCAGGGCACCGCCTGCGACGCCGGCGGCTGCCGTGGTCGCTTCGCCCCGCCGCCAGCGGCCGCCTGCCCCGGCTACGACCGCTGGCCCTACGGCCTCGCCGGCCGCGAGGGTGCCGCGGCCGCGCTCAGCGTCACGGCCATCACCCGCAACCTGGTCGGGCGCCAGGTGGAGCTCTTCGTCGGCGAGCGGGACGTCCTCGAGCGCGCCGCCGGGACGATGCTCGACCTGAGCTGCGCGGCTCGCGCGCAGGGCCGCGACCGCCGCGAGCGGGCGCTCGCCTTCTGGAGCTACCTCCGCGCCAGGCACCGCGCGACGACGCCGCTCACGCTGGTCCCCGGCTGCCACCACAGCGAGGCCTGCATGGTCGGCGACGCCCGCGTGCTCGAGCGGCTGCTCGCCGAGTGAGGCTGGCGGCCAGGCGGCAGGCCGGGTTGGCGGCAGGCCGCGTTGGCGGGAGGCCCTGTTGGCGGTGGCCCTGGGCTGGCGCCAGGCCCTATCCTCGCGCGGGCGGATCACGGTATCCTGAAAGCGTGCGCACTCCGAACGCTCTCCTCGGGTCGTTCCTGGCGATGCTCTCCCCGCCTGCAGCCGCAGCGGCTACGTCCCGACCGGCGACGCACGCGGCGGCGACCGCGCGGTGGCCGATCAGCTGGGCCAGGTCGAGCTGCCCGGCACCGATGGCCGACGGGACACCTCCATCGCCGTCGTCGACGCGGTCCAGCGAGACGGTCCTACCTCGAAGCTGGACAAGCCGAAGACGGACGTGGCGACCAAGAAGGACGTCAAGCCGGCCGCTGACGTGGTGGCGAAGGTCGACATCAAGCCGCCCGTCGACGCGAAGCCGAAGGCCGACACCAAGCCGAAGGCCGACACCAAGCCGCCGCCCGATACGAAGCCGGCAACGGATCTCCCGCACGGGACGCTCACCTTCAAGTACCAGCCGAACGCGCAGACCTTCCAGGTGCCCGCGGGCGTGACCAAGCTCCAGGTGAAGGCCTGGGGCGGCGGCGGCGGCGGCGGCCCGCTCTCCGCCGGGGGTGGGGGCGGCTACGTGAGCGCGACGCTGACAGTGACCCCCCTCGAGACCCTGATCGCCGCGCCTGCCAGCGGCGGCGCCGGCCTCTCCGGCCCTTACGCGGGAGGCGGAGGCGGCGCCTCGCTGCTGCAGCGCGGGGCCACGGTGCTCCTCGTCGCCGGCGGCGGCGGCGGCGCGGCCGCGGACGGCTGCGGCGGCTGCACGCCGAGCGAGAACGGCGCCGGCGGCGCGGGCGGCGGCGCGACCGGCGAGAAGGGGGGCGACGCGAGCTGCTACCAGGGGTCGACGGCCAAGGGCGGCGGGGGCGGCACCGCGTCGGCGGGCGGAGCTGGAGGCGCCGGCTTCAGCGCGGCGGGGAAGGCGGGGGCCAAGCTCCTCGGCGGGGATGCCCCGAGCTACGGCGGCTGGGGCAAGGGCGGCGACGGGTTCCACGGCGGCACCACGCTCGGCCAGAACGGCGCGGGCGGTCCGGGGGGCTCGGGCTGGTTCGGCGGGGGCGGCGGCGGCAACCGCGACACCTACTGCGGCGGGGGCGGGGGCGGCGGCTCGAGCTATGTGGAGCCGGCCGCGACGGGCCCGTCGCTGGTCGCGGGCACCGGCGCCATCCCGGGCAGCGCGGCTGATCCGCTGATCGCGAACCTCGGCTACGCCATCGGGGGCACCGCTGGCAAGAGCGGCGGCAACGGGCTCATCGTCATCACCTACTAGCGTCATCACCTACTAGCGTCATCACCTGCTAGCGTCATCACCTACTAGCGTCATCACCTGCTAGCGTCATCACCTGCTAGCGTCCCTCCGAGGCCTGCGAGGTCGACCGCCGTCCGGTGCACCGGCGGCGCCGGACCGAGATCCGGACACGGGCCTCGCCAGCTCTGCCCGCTCCCTCGAGATCGTTCGCGTGCTGCGCTGGCCCCGCGCTTGCTCCGCTCGCGGGCATGGTCGAGAGCGACGACTACGACAGCCCCTGGAAGGAGGCCCTCGAGCTCTACTTCGAGGAGTTCCTCGCGTTCCTCTTCCCCGAGGCCCACGCCGGCATCGACTGGACGCGGGGCTATCAGTTCCTCGACAAGGAGCTCCAGCAGGTCACGCGCGACGCCGAGCTCGGCTGCCGCGTCGTCGACAAGCTGGTCCGCGTCTACCGCCGCGACGGCGCGGAGGCGTGGGTGCTCGTCCACGTCGAGGTGCAGGGCCAGCACGATCCTGCCTTCGGGGAGCGGATGTACGTCTACAACTATCGCCTCTACGATCGCTACGGCCGCAAGGTCGTCAGCCTCGCCGTGCTCGCCGACGATCGGCACGGGTGGCGTCCATCCTCGTTCGGCTATACGCTTTGGGGGTGCGTGGTGAGCTTGCAGTTCCCGGCGGTCAAGCTCCTCGACCTCGCGGACCGCTGGGACGAGCTGGTGCGGAGCCCGAGCCCCTTCGCGGTGCTGGTCATGGCCCACCTCGAGGCGCAGCGGACCCGCAAGGACGGCGCCGAGCGGCTGCAGGCGAAGCTGGGGCTCGTCCGCGAGCTCCATCGGCGCGGCCTCGGCGAGCGGGACGTGCGGCAGCTCTTCCGCTTCGTCGACTGGCTGCTGGCGCTGCCCGAGGAGCTCGAGCGCGAATTTCGAAGCGAGCTCGCCGCGCTCGAGGAGGAGAAGAAGATGCCCTACATCACCAGCATCGAGCGGATGGGGCGCGAGGAGGGGCGCAAGCAGGGCCGGGAAGAATCCGTCCGCCAGGCCCTCGAGGTTCGCTTCGGCGAGGAGGGGCTCGCGCTCGCGCCCGAGCTGGCCGCGCTCGAGGCCTCGGCCCTGCGCAAGGTCCTTGAGCTGTTGCTCCGCGGCGCCAGCCTCGAGGAGGTGCGGCGCGCGATCAGCGACGCGAAGCCTTGAGCGCGGCCGCGAGCGCTGCGCGCGCCGCGACGGACTCCGGTTGACTTGCGGGCTCAGCCCTCGCGCCGGAGCCGGCGCACCTCGCCCACGACGAGCGGGATCAGGCCGACCGCGCCGACGGCCGCGCCGAAGTGCCAGTTGTGCGCGGCCTCCCGCCCGCCCTGCTCGCGCAGCGCGGCCTGCATGTCCGGATCAGCGCCAGCGAGCGCACGCTCGGTCATCTGGTTGCCCATGTGGGTGCCGAAGAGGCCCGCTCCGACGCAGCCGAAGACCAGCACGGCGCCGAGGACGGCGCTCCAGAGGCGCGGCATCGCCGCGTGCAGGATCACGATCGCCAGCATCGGCAGGACGAGCGCGGCGATCACATACATCATGAAGCCGCCCTCGCGGAACATGTTCACGAGGCCCATCATGGATTCTCCTCGAGCGGGGGGCTCGCGCGTGACGAGCTGAAGCGAGGCTGGCTGCGGGTGCTGCGGCTGCTAGGCGAGACCGCCTAGAGGCACTTGCAGGCGTTGTTCATGAACATGTAGCCGGAGGCGCCGGCCTTGTTGCAGCAGGCCTTGCAGCTGTCGGCGTCCTTCGACGAGGTCTTGCACGCCTCCTGCGCGGCCGGGTCGGCCTTCGGCTTGCCGGCGGGGCAGCCAGCGAAGGCGGCGAGGGACAGGGCGGCGACGGCGATGGCGAGGAAGCGCTTCATGGGAGTCTCTCCTTGGGAGTTGAGCTGGCCGCATTATACCCAAGTCGGCCGGCGTTCCTCTCGGCAAATGTGGAACGGGCCGTCCGGAAACTCAGGGGCCGAGGACCGTCTTGAGGCCGGACACCATGCCACTCGCTTGCCCGTAGTTGACCAGCTGGACGTAGGTGCGACTGCCCGGAGTGACGGTCAGCGTCCACGTGGCCAGCGTCGCCTCGCCCGAGGGGGTCTGGGAGCTCGTCACCACGGGATCCAGCGTCTGGTCCATGGCGACCGTGACCTCGGATCCCGATCCCGTCGGGGTGTAGACGATGGGCGATCCCTCCCGGACGAAGAGCTTGTAGACGAGGTCGGTCACTCCCTGGCCCGGCGTCGCCCTGACGATGCCCGAGACCGTGACCTTGCTCGTGCCCGCGGCGGCGTCGACGTAGCACTCGACGTAGGCGGGCGAGATCGCCTTCCCGCCGAGGGTGAGGAAGGTGTTCCAGGGCATCGCCTGCACGCCCCCCGTGGCGAGGACGTGACGACGCCCGTCGGTGCCGTCGAAGCCGGTGATGTCGCGAGCGCGGACCGTCTCGTAGAACCCGTGCGCGATGAAGATCTGGCGGACGAGCTCGACCGAGGCGACCTGGCCATCGTCGGAGAGGGCCTGGAGGAAGGCGTCCCCGAAGCGAGCGAAGGTCACCTGCCCCTTCCAGACGGCGAGCCCCGCGAGCGCCTTGCCGAGGACGCGCCCGAGGCGCTTCTCGGTGAGGCCCGACTCCTTCTTCAGCTGCGCCAGCGCAGCCCAGACGGCGGAGCCGAGGACCATGCCGTCGCCCACCTCCATGCCCACCAGATCCTGCGGCGCCACGAAGGTCAGGCTCACGTCCCGCGCGAACCCTGGCCCCGCGACCTTGTCGAGGTACTCGAAGAGCCGCGCGCGCCCGGAGACCAGGAAGGCGAAGACATCGGAGATCCCCTCGGCGACGGCGCTCGCGGAGTTGTCGAGCCCGTAGCTGTCGACGGTGACGCGGCGCTGGAGCCCGGCCGTGGTCGAGCTGATCCAGTGGCCGAGCTCGTGGTAGATGGTCTCGCCGTCGTACGCGAAGTCCGCCTTGGGCCCCTGGCCGAACATCAGCAGGTCGCCGGAGATCCCGGTGAGGCCCTGGACGCTCCACATCCCCGCCTGCCCCAGCTCGCGGGTCAGCATGGCGGCCAGGTTCGCCGGCGCCAGCGCCTTCGCGGTGCTGGCCACGGGCAGCTGGTAG
>JAKLHH010000567.1 GCA_022710245.1 Myxococcota bacterium | reverse complement strand
AACGCGAAGGACCTCGACTGGTCAGAGGCCACGCGAGCCGCCGCCGGCTTGAGCTACGCCGAGATCACTGGAGCTTGTGAGGCGGCCGCCAAGGACATGATCCTGAACGACTGGAGCAGCTTGCCGACAGAGGCGCTCGTCGCGGCGCTGCAGGAGCGGCGGCAGGCTCGACGTGGCGAGGGAGACAGTACAGGTGGCCGATAGCGGTCAGCGGCGACGACATCTTCTGCTCCGTGGGGGAATCGAGTCTCAGCCCTACACGTATCCCAAGCCGGTGCGCGGCCGCGCTCTGGCCCTCCCTCCCCGCGATCGGGCAGGTCACGGCGCCCGACTCCTCGCCGAAGTCGAACAGGCGCGCAAGGAGCTCGATCAGCTCAACGAGGCTCGCCGCGCGGTCGGGATCTCCGATGATCTGGGCATCTGTGTTCAGTTCGAGAGCGATCCCGGGTTCGGCCTTGCTCTGAAGAGTCTCGACCAGGGCCAGCAAGGGATTGAGCTCCTCGCCGTTCGTGAGCGGGCGGCCAAGACCGTGGCAACGGTCTTCGTTCCGGCTGGAAAGCTCAAACGCTTGACCTCTTTGATCAGGAGCTACCTCGACGAGGAGACTGGTGCGGGGCTCCCCCAACCAGGACCTCGTCGATAGCACTGCGGCGATCCGGCGCGCAGCGCTCGGGTCGTTTTGGACTGACGACGACGCGTTCTTCCCGCCGCCGGGAACGGCTGTGTGGTGGGAAGTCTGGCTACGGGGCGGGCCCGCCGCCCAGGCCATCGACGAGACGTTCTCAGGTCATGCAGCTGCACTCGGCATCAAGGTGAACGCGGCCCGCCTGACCTTCCCTGACCGCGCAGTACTGCTCGCCCTCGCGACGCCAGAGCAGATGAGCTCATCCGTCGAGCTGCTCGACTGCATCGCGGAGCTTCGACGGGCCAAGGAGCTGCCGTCGTTCTTTGCCGAGCTCTCGCCGCGGGAGCAGCGCGAGTGGGTCGATGACCTGGTGGCGAGGGTGGCGTGGCCCGGGCCGGATGCTCCAGCCGTGTGCCTCCTGGACACTGGCGTCAACCGGGGCCACCCGCTCCTGGCCGGCGCCCTTGCCGAGGAGCGCTGCCTCAGCTGTCACCCCGATTGGGCCACCAGCGACCATCACGGTCACGGCACCGAGATGGCCGGCCTCGCCATAGCTGAGGGTGACGCTCTCGTACTTCATCGAGCCCAACCCGGCGCGACGCGGCTGGCAGTCCCGTCACCGCTACGCCTCGCATGGCCTCCGCTTCGCGATGAGGAACGCCTCGGAGTCGCTCGCAGCCTTTCAGGCGCGCGTTAGCAAGGACGCGCAGGATGACGACGATGACTCCCACTCTTTCCACGAACCTGGCTGGCACCTGACCAAGCTGCGGGACAGAGGCTCCATTCACTCCGATCGTTGGACCGGCGTGGCCGCTGACCTCGCAGAGCGGGACGTGCTGGCGGTCTTCCCTGTCGGAGGCTGGTGGAAGGAACGGTATCAGCTGAAGAAGTGGCAGAACTCTGCACGCTACGCGCTGGTGGTTTCGATCCAAACACCCGAAACCGAGGTCGACATCTACACACCGGTGGCGAACATGATCGCCGTAGCGACGCCCGTCACCCTCGGCTGAGCCTCCTCGTCGACGGGCGCATACTTCGGAGCACACACATCACCGCGTGGAGGGCCAGCGCGCCGTGGTTGCTCGACGCGCAGGTCGAGCAGGATCTCATCATTGCCTACGTCGACCCGGGAGGCAGCGTCGTGATCGTTGGCCACGCCGCGGGGAGGTCAGCAGGTCAGGGACTGTATCAGTAGTAGTTCTGCACCATCCAGACGTCGTTCCCCGAGACGACATGGAACCCGCAGGCGACGCTCTTGTAGCCCGCGTAGGTGAGGACGTCGTGGTGATTGCCGAGGGGCTGACCGCTCGGTGCCTCGGCGTACTGCTTCTGCAGGCAGGAGACGATGCCGGTCGCGGGCGGCCCGTACCAGCCGGGGCACTCGTTCTGGCGATCGATCAGGTTGTCGACGATGCAGCTCGGGCTCCCGTTGAAGTACGCCCAGTGCGCCTGGTTGTGCGTGGCGTCGGCCTTGGCCTGCGCGTCGGCGCACGCCTCCTTCGCCTTGTCGCGCTGGAGCGGCGAGGAACCCTTCTGCGCGCGGAGCTTGTTGATGGTGTCGACGCAGATCTGGCGCGCCTGCTCGAGGGTGCTGCCCGCTCCGGCGTCGGGCTTGGTCGCGCCGCCGCCGTCGGCCGAGGTGGTCGAGGAGCAGGCCGCCTGGCACTTGCTCTTCAGGCAGCCCGCGCTCCCGAAGAACGCGTCGTAGGCCGCCTGGGCGCCCGCGTGCTGCGAGCGGCACTGGGCGGCGCAGGTGGTCGAGGTCAGCGGGCACGCCTTCACGCAGTTGAAGAGCGCCACGCACTCGGCGCTCCCGCTGCAGCTCGCGCAGCTCGCTCCGCACGAGCCCTGCAGGCAGCTCTGGCAGGAGGCGACCGCCGAGGAGAAGCCGCAGGCCGGCTGCGTCGCGCCGCCATCCGGCGCGAGCCCCGGCCCAGCCTCCGATCCAGCGGGCGGGGCGGGCGAGGCCCCGGCCTCGAGCGCGAGCGGCGGGCCGTCGCCGGGCTCGAGGCCAGGCTCGGGCTCGGTCGAGGAGGAGCAGGCCGGGACGAGCAGGAGCGCGCAGAGGGCCAGCCGCTGCATCGAGGGACTCCGTCGGTGAGTTGCGTAGCAAGATGCAACGCACACGCCAGGGGCGCGGGGACGCTGCTGCTCGAGTTAGCGCGCCGTGGCTGCTCCGGGAGGCAGGTCTGGAGGCCGCAGTCGGGGGCGCGAGGCCGCGGTCCGCAGCGGGCGGGAGCTGAGCCAGGCTGCTATATTGGCCAGGATGCGTCAGGAACCGATCATCGGCCTGGTCCCCGCCGCCGGCGCCTCGCGGCGGATGGGGACCGACAAGCGCAGGCTCCCCTGCGGCGAGGGCACCGTCCTCGAGGCGACCGTGCAGAGCCTGCGCGCGGGGGGCGTCGACCAGGTGCTCGTGGTGCTCGAGGCGGGCTCGCCGTGCGCCGACCTGCCTGGCCTCGCGGGCGCGCTCCTCGCGGTGAACCCGCGGCCGGAGCGCGGCATGCTCTCCTCGATCCGCGCGGGCCTCGCGGCGCTCCCCGCGGGCGCGGGCGCCGCGGCCGTGCTCCCTGGCGATCACCCGTTCGTGCCGCCAGCGGCCATCGCCGCGCTGCTCGCCCGCTTCGAGGCCGAGGCGCCGCTGCTCCTCGCGCCCTCCTACGCCGGCGAGCGCGGCCACCCGCTCCTGCTCCACCGCGCGCTCTTCGCGGAGGCCGCGGCCTGCGACGACGCGATCGGCCTGCGCCAGCTCCTCGAGCGGCGCGCGGCGGACCTGCGCGTCCTCGAGCTCGACGCCCCCGGCGCCGAGCAGGACCTCGATCACCCGGAGGATCTGCGCTGGCTCGAGCGCCGCGGAGGCCGGCGATGAAGCACGTCGTAGCCCTCTCGCTCGCGCTCGCGTCGGTGGCCGGGTGCGCCCGCACACCATCGCCAGGGAGGCCGCACGCCATGAGCGCCGAGGACCCCTACACCCTCCCGCTCGGCCCCTCGCGGCACCGCGCGGAGACGACGCGCCTGCGCCAGGGCGAGCTCCTCGATCTGGACCGCGGCCAGGCGATCGACTTTCCCGCGATGGTCGACCGGCTCGCCGCCGCGCGCGTCATCCTCGTCGGCGAGTCGCACGCGCACCGCGAGCACCACGCGCTGCAGGCGCGCCTCCTCGCCGCCCTGGCTGACCGCGCCGGCGGTCGCCTGGCGCTGGGGATGGAGATGTTCCAGCGGCGGCAGCAGCCGGTCCTCGATCGCTTCCTCGCCGGCCAGCAGGGCGAGCGCGCCTTCCTGCGCGAGGTGGGCTGGTACGAGAGCTGGGGCTTCGACTGGCGCTACTACCGCGAGCTGCTCCTCGAGGCGCGCCGGCGAGGGCTGCCGGTCGTGGCGCTCAACGCGCCCGCGGAGCTGGTGCGCAAGGTCGGCCGGGGCGGGGTGCAGGGCCTCTCCGAGGAGGAGCGCCGCGCGCTGCCGCCCCTCGTGCTCGACCACGCCGAGCACCAGCGGCTCTTCCGCGCGCTCCTCGGCGTGCCCCCCGGAGCCACGAGCGCGCGGCACGGCCACCCGGGCCACGGGGGCCACGGCGATCCGCACCGCGCGATGCTCGAGGGGATGTACCAGGCGCAGGTGGTCTGGGACGAGGCGATGGCCGACGCGGCGCTGCGCTTTTTGGAGAGCCCCGCCGGCGCCGGGCGGCAGCTCGTCATCGTCGCGGGGAGCGGCCACGTCCTCCACCACCTCGGCATCAACCTGCGCCTCGCGCGCCGCGCCCCCTCGCTGAGCCAGGCCACACTGGTCTGCCTCGGGGTGCCGGCCTCGGGGGAGCCCGTCTCGCGCGGGCTCGCCGACGTCGTCGCCGGCACCTCCCCCGAGGGCAAGGCGGTCGAGTACCCGACGCTGGGCCTCGGCCTCCCGCGTCAGGCCGGCGCGGCGCCGAAGATCGAGCGGCTCGCCCCCCACGGCGCGGTGGCCGGCGTCGACCTCAAGGTCGGCGACCTGATCCTCGCCGTCGACGGCGAGCCAGCGCCGGACGTCTTCAGCGTGCGCTGGCTCCTCGGCCAGCGCGACTGGGGGCAGCGCGTGACGCTGCGCCTGCGCCGCGGCGGCGAGGAGCTCACGCGGACGCTGACCCTCGCGCGCTGAGCGCCTCCTGGTCCGGCGTGGTGTCGTGGATGAGCCCCCGGACGCGGTAGCAGGGGCCAGCCATCAGCTGACGCTCACGCTGCTCTCCCAGGTCGCTCGTCCTCGAGAGTATAGTCGCGTCATGACGCGCTCGCCTCTCCTGCTCGCCCTGCTCGTGCTCGCCGCTTGCCGCGCCCCCTCGCCGCCGCGGCCGCCGCCGCTCGAGGCGGTGGTGATCACGGCCGAGGCCGACGCGGAGCGGGTGGACGCGGTGCGCGTGATCGGCGAGCTGCCGGGCGCGCCGCTCACCATGCGCTCGAGCGGCGCCGGGCGCTGGTCGTGCCGGGCCGAGGGGCTGGCGCCGGGGCGGCTCTATCGCTACAAGCTCGCCGCGCACCGCCGCGACCTCGGCCGCTGGGTGGTGGTCCCCGATCCGCGGGCCTGGCTCCTCGACGCCTCGCGCGAGCGCTGGTCGCTGCTCCGCGCCGGCCCGCCGCCGCGCCCTCCGGCGCCCCTCGCTCGCGCGCCGCGCCTCGCTGATCTGATCATCTACGAGCTCAACCCGCGCGAGCTGGTCCCCCGCGGGACGCCCTTCGCCGACCCGGGGGCAGAGCCCGCCGCGCGCGGGCCCGGGCGCGTGCTGCGCGAGGTGACGGCCCGGATCCGCTCGGGCTACTTCAACCGCCTCGGCGTCAACGCCCTCGAGCTGATGCCGATCGTGGCCAGCGCCTGGACCAGCGCCAGGCGACCGCGCCCCGAGCGCGATCCGTGGGGCTACTCCACCGTGAGCTGGTACGCGCTCAACGGCGACTACGGCGCGCCCGAGGAGCTCGTCGAGCTGGTCGACGCGGCGCACCGCGCCGGGCTCGCGGTGCTCCTCGACTACAGCCTCGACCACGGTGGTGGCCCCCGAGAGCTAGGGCTGCTGACGGACCTGCAGCCCGCCTGGCGCCA
>JAKLHH010000566.1 GCA_022710245.1 Myxococcota bacterium | reverse complement strand
AGAGCGGCGGGAGCCGGTGCGCCCGCGGGAGGCGCGGGGGCTCGGGACCGAGCGGGACCGCCGCGAGCCCCGCCTCGGTGCGGTAGAGGAGCGCGGCCCGCCTCGCGCCCGTGTCCTGGACGACGATCGCTCCCGCCGGCACCTCGCACCGGTAGAGGAGCTCGGCGCGGCGGCCGTCGAGCCGCAGGCAGAGCAGCTCCTGCGGCCCGAAGCGGACCGCCCACGCGAGCTCTTGCAGGACGAAGGCGAGGCCTCCCTCGCGCGCCGAGGCGATCGCCGCCGAGCGGTCGCCGGCGGTGCCGTCCAGCCGGAGCAGCTCCTCGAGCGAGCGCCGGCCCGGCGCGCAGAGGTAGAGCGGCGCCTGCCGGCTCGCGCCCTCGCGGCGCGCGAGGACGAGCAGCTCCTCGCCCGCCGGGTGAGCCGCGAGCGACTCGATGGAGGCGCCGGCCGGCAGCGTGAGGCGGTGCGGGGCGCCGCCCGGCTCGTGCACCGCCCTGGCGCCGCCCTCGCGGAAGCGCACCAGCGCCGGCGGCTCGACGCCGCAGACGAGCTCGCCCCTCTGGGCCTCGGGGAGCTCGCGCAGGACGCGGCGCTGCTCGCGGTCGATGACCAGCAGGCGCCCGCGGTCCCGCTCCTGCGTGGTCACCCAGAGCAGGTGGTGGCCGGGCAGCAGGGTGGTCTCCCGCCACTCGCGCGGGAGGGACTCCCAGCCGAGGAGCTCCCAGCCCTCGAGCCGGAGGCGGAGCAGCGCGCCCGGCAGCGTCACCGCCAGGATCCCCGCGTCGAGCGAGACCTCGCCGAAGCCGCCCGTGATCGCAGGGAGCCGGAGCGCCGCGGTCTGCAGCACGCGGCCGCTCGCGAGCTCGAGGCGCTGGACGAAGAGGCGATCGTGGTGCCCGGCGACCGCCACGGCCTCGCGTCCGTCGGCCGCGAGGAGCCAGCAGACGCGGCGCGGGATGGCGCCGAGCGGCGCGAGGGAGATGCCGGGGAGCGCGTCTCCCTCGAGGACCTGCACGCGGTGGCGCGAGCGCAGCGCCGCCTCCAGCGCGGCGAGGGCGGCCTCGCAGGAGCGCCGCGCGCCGGCCGGCAGGAGCGCGCCGAGCTCCCCGCCGAGGCGTCGCAGCGCGAAGAGGTCCTTCGCCTTCCGCGCCTGCTCCAGCTCTCCCGCGAGCTCGCGCCGCCGCCTCAGGCCGTCGAGCTCGGCGCGCAGCGCCCCGGCGGAGCGGCGGCCGTCCTCGTCGAGGTGCCGGAGCTCGAGCGCCTCGAGGATGGCGCGGGCGCGCGCCGGGTCCGTTGCCAGCAGCGCCCCGGCCTCGGCGAGCTCGCGCCGCGCCTGCGCCGCCCTGGCCTCGCTCTCGCGGGCGGTGAGCGCCTCGAGGAGGCGCCTTCCGGCGGCGAGGCGCGCGAGCGTCCGCTCGTGGCCTCGCAGCCGCTCGCGGACGGTGGCCGGGGCCTCGGCGAGCGCGGAGTCCTCCCCGGCCTCGAGGGCGAGGACGGCCGCGACCGCCGCCCGCGCGGCGCTCCCCGACGGCGGGGCTGCCGCCTCCTCGAGCCACCCGAGCAGCCGTCCGAGCCGGGCGGCCGGCTCCCTGGCGGGCTCGCCCGGGGCGATGGGAGCGGCGCCCCGCACGTCGGGCGGTGGCGGGGAGCTGCCGCGACCCGCCGTGAGCCGGTCCCGCAGGCGGGCGCGCGCCGCCTCCTCCAGCGCGAGGTAGTCGAGGAGCGCTCCCGGGCGCTCCGGCCCGAGGAGCGCCTCGAGGACGGAGGAGACCCGCGCCTCGAGCCGCCGCTCGCGGAGCGCGGCCTCGGCGCTGCGCAGGAGCGGCTCGAGCAGCGCCGGATCTCCCCCCTCGCCGCGAGCCTGGCGGAGGAGGTCCAGCGCCGCCTCGAGCTCACCTGCCGCGAGCGCCCCCTCGGCGCGCGTGAGGGTCCCGCGCCAGCGGCGCTCCCGCTGCTCCCGCGCGCGGCGGGCGAGGAGCTGGCGCGCCGGCTGGCTCTCCGGGTACCGGGCGAGCAGGCGCTCGGCGGCCTGCGCGGCCGCCTCGTCATCCCCGGCGGCGACGAGGCCCGCGAGCGCCGCCTCCTCGCCGGCGAAGCTCGCGGCGCGGCGCGCGCCGAGCTCGCGCTCGAGGCGCAGGAGCTCGGGGCTCGGGCAGCCGAGCCGCACCCCGGCGGCGAGCGCGCGGGCCGCGGCCGCCTCGTCGCCAGAGGCGAGCGCCACGCTGGCCACCATCACGTGGACCTCCACCGCGCGCGGGTCGACCAGCCCCCCGGCCAGCGTGACGGCCCGCGCCGCGTCGCCGCCGCGCGCCGCGGCGAGCGCGAGGAGCAGCCGCACGCGTGGATCGGCGAACGCCTCGGGCGCGAGCTCCTCCTCGAGGGCGCCGGCCTCGGCGGCCATCCCGAGCTGATCGACGAGGAGCTCGAGGAGCGGGAGCGCGGCCTCGAGCGCTCCGCGCGAGCGCAGGAGCGCCTGCCGCAGGAGCTCCTCGGCCTGCGCGAAGTCGAAGCCCGCGGCGGCGGCCTCGCCGCGCTCGACGAGCTCCTCGACGGTGAGGGCCTCGGACGCCTCCGCGGTGTCGTCCTGCCCGACGTGGGCGGGCGGACCGCCGCGCGGATCGGGTGGTCGCCGCCGCTGCGCTCGACCGCGGTCCTCCGCTGCCGCGCCGCGGGGGGGCGAAGGAGCAAAGGGCTCCTCGGCCGAGGGCTCCTCGGCCGCCTGCTCGTCGAGCTGGCGCTGCACCCAGGCCCGGGCGTCGGGCTCGAGCGCGTCGACGCAGGCGTGGCAGGCCTCGCGGCGGCTCGGCCGGTGGCGCAGCAGCGCGAGGCCCGGATCGCCCGGGTCTGCGACCGCCTCCAGTTCGCCGGCGAAGCGGCGCACGAGGAGGCTCTGCAGCCGCTGCTTGAGCGCGTAGCGGCGCGCCTCCTCCTCCGGCGGCAGCCCCCGATCGGTGGGGTTCACGCGGCAGATCAGCTCGGCGAGCTCCGCCGCGTCCACTCGCGCCTGCCCGGCCAGCACCTGCTCCGGGTCCAGGGTCCTTCCGCGCCGCTGTCGCTGTCGTCCCATGGCGCCCCCTTCCGAACCGCCGCAGCATGCCGCGGGAGGGGGAGAAGGTAAAGTCGCGGGAGCGGGCGTCTCAGCGGAGCTGGCCCGCGTACTCGCTCAGCGTGGTCGGGCCACCGCACCTCCGATCGCGGTTGACTCGCGTCGCCTGCTCCGCGATCCTCCGCGCGCTGATTGTTGGTCGCGGCAGCTTCGCCCGACCGCTCGACCTGGGCGGCGCCGCGACGATTCCTTCCGTTCGCGGGAGGCGGAGGGGCGATGCCTCGCCACCATGGCTCGAGGCGCAACCAGGGTGTGATCAGGAGGGAGTCCAATGCGAACAACGGTGGTGGTGTACCTCGCGCTCGCCCTGAGCGCTGCCGGCTGCAGCATACAGCGGCCGGCCGGGATCTCGCAGCGCGGCGCACCTACGTTGACAGTCGGCATCGGGGTCATCTTTGATCATGGATGCCGGGTGGCTGGCGTGGCACCTCGGGATTGCCGGAGGGGAGGGATGCTGAGGACTGGCTGGTGGCTGGCGGTGCTGCTCCTGCTGGGGTGCAGAGCGGACCGAGCCGCGTCGACCCCCGACGCGAAGAGCGGCTGCGAGAGCTGCTACATCCCCGGGTCGCCACGCGATATCGACCTCCTGTTTGTCGTCGACAACTCGAACCTCGCGATCCCCGAGCTGCAGCAGAACCTGATCCGGGCGTTCCCCCAGCAGTGCGACTGAGCCGCCGCGCGACGCGGCGGGTTGGTGCGGTGGCACGTGCGGGGCTGTGGCGCGCCACACCGGTCGTGGCAACGGCGTTGGCAGTCGGCGCGAGAATCGCGAGTGATCGTGCCCGCGGGCGCTGGCGCCTTCGTTGCATCCTGGGACCACAGCGGAGGGAGGGATGCCCAGGAGCTGTCGGTCACCGTGCGCGGCGTCGCGTCGCCCGAAGTGGTGCTGGCTGGCCGTGCTCCTCGCGCTGGGCTGCGGGGTGGACCGCCCGATCCAAGGGCCCGCCCCGAAGAACGCCCCTGCGCCGGCCTGGTTCGTCTTCCCCGCGCCCCACGATCTCGACCTCCTCTTCGTGGTCGACAACTCGAACCTCTCGCTCCCCGAGCTGCAGCAGAACCTGGTCGACGCCTTCCCGCAGCTCCTCGAGGCGCTGCGCAGCCCGCACCTCGGCAAGGCCAACCCCGGCGGCGCGCCTTGCTCGCAGACCGATCGGACGAACTGCCGCATCCCCAACCTGCACGTCGGCGTCGTCAGCACCGACGTCGGCGCCGGGAGCTACGCGCTCCCCTCGTGCGAGGTGGCCGGCGGAGACGGGGGCAAGCTGCACAACAGCCCGCGCGTCGCCGGCTGCGTGCCGCCTCACGATCCGTACATCAGCTACATCGACGGGCTCACCAACGTCCCCATCCCCGGCGCCGAAGGCATCGAGCAAGTGAAGCACGCCTTCGGCTGCATCGCCGCGCTCGGCACCGGGGGCTGCGGGTTCGAGCACCCCCTCGAGGCCGCGCGCCGCGCGCTCCACCCGACGCTGAACGTGAACCCCGGCTTCGTCCGCAAGGACGCGATGCTCGCGGTCGTCTGGGTCACCGACGAGGACGACTGCTCGGCGAAGAAGCCGCAGCTCTTCGATCCGGCGCAGCAGGGGCTCACCGATCCGCTCGGGCCGCTCACCTCGTTTCGCTGCACCGAGCTCGGCATCCAGTGCGACAAGAACGGGAGGCAGCCCGGCCTCCGTCACGGCTGTCAGCCTGGCTTCGACTGGCTCTACAAGGTCGAGGACTTTGCGAAGTTCTTCGCCGAGCTGAAGCCGCCGGGCCGGATCGTCCTGATGACCCTCGCCGGCCCCGCCCTGCCCTTCGAGGTCGGCGCCGAGAGCGATGGGAAGCCGCTGCTGCTGCCGAGCTGCAAGAGCGGGAGCGGTGGAAGCGCCGTGCCCGCGGTCCGTCTGGCGACCCTGATGAAGCAGCTGGGCCAGAGCGGCTTCTTCAACCAGGGCACCAGCGACGAGGGGGCCGCCGCCGAGGTGAGCGTCTGCTCGAACGGCTACGGGCCGGCGCTCCGACTGCTCGGCGAGCGGCTTCGCGCCAACGCGAGCAACCAGTGCCTCTGGGCGCCGCCGCTGACTCCGACCGGGAGCCTCGCCTGTCAGGCGGGCGACGTCCCTGGGAAGAACGGCGCCGGCCAGGCGGTCCCCTGCGCGAAGAGCTGCCTCGACCAGGTCGAGTGTGTCGTGGAGGAAGGCCAGGGCAGCTTCTTTGACTGGAAGTGGGTGCCGGTCAAGAAGTGCCCGGCCGCGCTCTTCGACTCCGCGGTCAGCGACTGCGGCACCGACTGTCCCTGCTGGCGGATCGTCCACGAGGCGGCGTGCGCGTCGATGTGGACCGGCGTGCCGTACCGCCCTGACGTCCTGCGGGACGGCCAGGGCTCCTCCCGGCTCAGGGTGTCCTGTCCGACCACCCCGCTGCGCTGGGGCAGCACCGAGCTGGCCGCGCTGTCCCGGTGCGAGTGAGCGTCGCGTAGCGCGATCACTTCACGATGATGATGACCTTGCCTGGCTGGCCCTTCGTGCTGGAGCAGCTAGCGCCCAGGAGCCCGCCGGTGCCGCCGGTGCCCGCGCCGCCAGCCTCGGCCGCGTTGCCGGGCGAG
>JAKLHH010000565.1 GCA_022710245.1 Myxococcota bacterium | reverse complement strand
CGACGGCCTACGCGGTGCGCGGCCTGACGCGCTGGCCGGCCGGGAAGCGCGCCGCCGAGCTGGGGCGCGCCTGGCTGCGCAGGACCGCGCGCGGCGACAGCAAGTTCTTCGTCGGAGGCCACGTGTGGGCGACGACCTATCACCTCGATGGCCGGCCGGAGAATGACTACAACTCGGAGATCCAGTCGGAGGCGATGCTGGCGCTCGCCTCCGGGCGCTGAGGGCTCGAGGAGCGGCTCGCCGGTTCGATGCAGCACCCTGGCCCCCAGCACAAACCGTCGAGGAGCGGCGCCGCCCAGGTGGGGCGCGGCGCTCGCAGCGCTGATCGGCAGCGGCTGGGCTACGCGTCGCTGCTCTCGGCGGCCCTCCATGTGGGGGCCGCAGCGCTGGCGCTCGCCACGATCCCCTTCTGGCGCTGCGCGCCCGAGCAGCTCGGCAGCGCGGAGGTCGAGCTCGATCCGGACGCGCCGCGCCTCGCCGCGCCGCTGGCGGGAGCGGCGCCGCGCACCCCTGGCGAGGGTGGCGGCGACTCCACCTCGCCCACGCCCGGCCCGAGGGCGCGAGCGGGAACGCCGCAGGGAGGGCAGGGCCAGGCGGCGCGGGGCCAGGGCGAGGCGGTCGCCCAGCAAGTGGTCGCGGCAGCTCCGCACGACCGCCTGACCTGTGCGGCGCCGCGACAAGTTGGCGCTCTCGCGCCGGGCGCGGAGCAGAGCCGGGCGCAGAGCCCGACGGGCGCCGAGCAGCCGCCCCGACGCGACCGGCTCGCGCAGCAGGCCCGGACCAAGCAGCTCCCGGCGCAGGCGCGGGTGGAGCGGAAGGGCGCGGCGCAGCCGATCATCGCCCGCCCGCCGTCGGCAGAGCGGCTCGCACCAGCCACCGAGGCTGCCGTCGCCGACGAGAGCAGGCCGGCCCTCGGGGAGAAGGCCGCTCGCGGGCCGCTAGGCGCTGACGGACTGAGCGCGGCCCGGGCGCGACGGCCGCGGGCCGCTCCCCAGGTCCACCGCGTCTTCGGCGGCGAGCTCCCCATCGCGGCGCCGCCCGTCGCGGTGCTGGCCTCGGTGCAGCGGGAGGTCGCGCAGCGCGCGCAGCTCAACCGCGACGCGCGCCACGCGCAGCAGCGGCAGGAGGCGGTGGCGGATCGACGGCTCGCCGCGCTCAACGCGGCCGCGCGCTACCATCGCGTCGAGGAGGGGAGCGCGCTCGGCTATTACGGGAGCGGGCCGGGCGCGCTGCTCCCGGCCGGGCACGGGAGCGGTGGCGAGGGGCCCGGCGGGCATCGAGGCCGCCGCGACGCGCGCTACGGGCTCCGCTTCTACCTCGACGGCAGAGCAGTGAAGGCAACCCGCGTGGTGAAGCCGCCCGAGGCGCTGGAGCTCCCCCGCATCCAGTGCCGGGTGGGGCGCGTCGACATCACGCCGGCGATGGTGCGCCTGCTCGTCGTGAAGAGCGGTCGGGTCGGGGTCTCGTATCTGAAGCACAGCTCGAGCAGCAGCGAGTTCGACACCTGCGCGCTCCGCCACGCGCGCGCCATCCGCTTCCGGCCCGGCGAGGACGAGGCCGGGGCGCCGCTCGACGTCTGGATCAACGTGCGGGTGGAGCCGTCGTTCCTGTCCGTCAGCTCTCTGTGACCTGCTCAGCACCTCTGTGACCTGCTGAGCGAGAGGGAGGGAGCCTACTCGATCGTCGCGCTGTCCCGCACGGTGACGCGCAGCTCGCCCTGATCGAGCCCGTTCGCGGTGAAGAGCGACCGGCGGAGCCGCGCGAGCTCGAGGACGGCGTGTCCGGTCACCTCGGCGAGCATCGCCTGCGGGATCTCGAAGCTGCCGTCGTCGCGCGGGCGGCAGCGCAGCGCGACATCCTTCTTGCCACGCGCGAAGCGCAGCTCGAGGTAGACCAGATCGGCCGCCTGCTCTGCGGTCCCCTCGGCCAGCGACCAGCGCACGGCCAGGTCGCGGTCGCGAGCCAGCGTGATCCGCCCCGACGGCGCCGCGCTCCCCACCTCGAGCAGCCGGGGCAGGGTCGGGCTCGCCGCCTGAGCGGTGAACGGGCCTACCGCCTCGCCTCCGGTGGAGGTGGCGCTCACCTTGCCCGCCTGCTCCACCAGCGTCGCCTCGGCCTCGCTGTAGACCACACCCGAGATGAACGGCAAGAGGCCAGGGAAGTGCTTCGGCGCGAGCTTGACGCTCCGCCCCGGCGTCTGCACCTGGAGGTCGCCAGCCTCGAGCAGCTCCACCGAGCCCGACTCTGGCTCCACCGCCATGTCGGCCGGGAGATCGACGCTGAGGTCGTAGACCTTGCAGCGGTCGACGGCCGGGAGATCGCGATCTGGATCGAGCGGCAGCGCGAGCAAGCGGGCGACCTGATCGCGCGCCATCGCGCTGTAGCGCACGAACTGGGCCGCCGAGGTGAGCATCATGCCCTCCCCGCTCTCGTTCCAGTCGTGTCCATAAGTGATGGAGATGAGACCGAACCGTGCTGCCTGGCCGGCGACCGGCTCTTCCTCGCCGGGGTTCTCCCCGGTGCAGGCCACGAGCAGTGCGGCGAGCAGGCAGAGTGGAAGCAGTCTAGCCATTCATGATCTCCGCAGGCCAGGTATACACCCGACCGTACCTATTATACCTCAACCCCCCACCTGAGTACCCCCCTGCCCACTCTTCTTTTCAGGTGCCCTGTGCTCGCCCTGAGAAAGCAAGACCGCGGCCAACTCGCCCTGCCCGCGCTCCTCGATCAAGGGCAAGTTCCCCCCCACCACGCCCCGCATAACCCATTCGGCGCGACGGCACAACCCACCGGGCAGCGGCCGGCAGCCGCCGGGCGCGGTGGTTGCACCCCCGCCGCCCCTGAGCTATAAGCGCCTCGATGTGGAAGCCCAAGGAACGCTTGCGTATTGCGCAGGACATCGCCCAGCGGTTGCAGGGCGACATCCTGGCCGGACGCTACCAGGCGGGTGAGAAGCTCCCGCCCGAGCGCCGCCTGGCCGAGACCCTGGGCATCAACCGCGCGACCCTGCGCGAGGCGCTCAAGCACCTCGAGCAGATGGGACTGGTCCGCATCCGCCAGGGCGACGGCACCCGCGTCCTCGACTTCGTGCAGACGGCCGGCCTCGAGCTGCTGCGGCACCTCGGTCGCTCGGAGCAGGGGAGCCGGAGCGTGCTCCGCGACATCCTCGAGTTCCGGCAGATCATCGGCCGCGAGGTGGTGCGCCTCGCGGCGCAGCGCGCCAGCGCCGAGCAGACGGAGCGTCTCGCCGCCATCGCGGCGCGTCCGACGACCACCGCCGAGGAGACGCTGCAGCAGGACCTGGACTTCTACGTGGAGCTCGCCCGCGCCACGGGGAACCTGGTCTTCATCCTGCTCCTCAACACCGTGCGAGGGACGGTGGGCGCGCTCGCCGGGCTCTTCACCGACTTCAACCCGCCGGCGGAGCTGGTCCACGTCCACCACCGCGAGGTGGTCGCCGCGCTGCGCGCCGGCGACGCGGAGGCCGCCGCGAGCGCCGCCGACCTCCACCTGCGCCGCGGCAAGGAGCACCTGCTGGAGAAGCTCGGGGAGGGGCCCGAGGTGCGAGTCGCCGCCGACGCTGGCGTCCCGGACGCACTGCACGACGGTGGACGATGAGCGGCGGACGCGGCCCGCGAGGGTGGACGATGAGACGCGGACGCGCCGCGCGAGGGTGGACGATGAGACGCAGACGCGCGTGGACGATGAGAGGCACCAGCCAGGGAGCCGACGCATGAAGATCAGCGCCGACGAGGTGCGCCGGGTGGCCGCGCTCGCGCGCCTGGGCCTCGGTGAGGACGAGGTGGAGCGGCTGCGCGGGGAGCTGGAGGCGATCCTCAGCTACGTGGCGCAGCTCGAGGAGCTGGACGTCAGCGGCGTCGAGCCCACCTCGCACGCCGTGCCGCTCGCCTGCCCGACGCGCGAGGACCGCGCGTTGCCCTCCACGCCGCGCGAGGCGATCCTCGGCCGCGCGCCCCGCCAGGACGGCGAGCTCTTCGTCGTCCCGCGGATCATCGAGTGACGGGGGCCGCGATGGAGCTCACCAGCCAGAGCGCGCAGGGGCTCGCGGCCGCGATCCGCGCGAGGCGCACCTCCGCGGTGGAGGCGACCAGCGCCTACCTCGAGCGCATCGACCGCCTCGACGGCGCCCTCCACGCCTACCTGCGCGTCGACACGGAGGGCGCGCTCGCCGCGGCGGCCGCCGTCGACCGCCGGCTCGCGGCGGGCGAGGACCTCCCGCTCGCCGGCGTGCCCATCGCGCTGAAGGACATCTTCGTCACCGACGGGCTGGAGACGACCTGCGGCTCGCGCGTGCTCGCGGGCTGGGTGCCGCCCTACGACGGGACGGCGGTGGCCCGCCTGCGCCAGGCGGGGGCCGTGCTCCTCGGCAAGCTCAACATGGACGAGTTCGCGATGGGCTCGTCGACGGAGAACTCCGCCTTCGGACCCTGCCGCAACCCCTGGGACCTGACGCGCGTCCCCGGCGGCTCCTCGGGCGGCTCGGCGGCCGCTGTCGCCGCCGACCTCTGCGCGGCGGCGCTCGGCACCGACACCGGCGGCTCGATCCGCCAGCCCGCGGCGCTCTGCGGCTGCGTCGGCCTCAAGCCGACCTACGGCCGCGTCAGCCGCTACGGCGTGATCGCCTTCGCCTCCAGCCTCGACCAGGTCGGCCCGCTGACGAAGACCGTGCGCGACACGGCGCTGCTCCTGCAGGTGCTCGCCGGCCAGGATCCGAAGGACGCGACCTCGCTCCCCGAGCCGCCGGGCGACTACCTCGCGGCCTGCGAGCGCGGCCTGCGCGGCCTCCGGGTCGGCGTCCCCCTCGAGTACTTCGCGCCCGGCATGGACCCCGAGGTGGAGCGCGCCGTACGCGCCGCGCTCGAGGCCCTGCGCGAGGCCGGGGCGGAGCTTGTCGAGGTGAGCCTGCCGCACACGCGCTACGCGATCGCCGCCTACTACCTCCTCTGCACCGCGGAGGCCTCCTCGAACCTGGCGCGCTACGACGGCGTCCGCTTCGGCCTGCGGGTCGAGGCCCCGCGCGGCGAGGGCGGGCTCGCGGCCATGTACCAGGCGACGCGCCGCGAGGGCTTCGGCCCCGAGGTGAAGCGGCGGATCATGCTCGGCACCTTCGCGCTCTCCGCGGGCTACTACGACGCCTTCTACGCGCGCGCCGGACGCGTCCGCACGCTGATCCGCCGCGACTTCGCCGAGGCCTTCGCGCGCTGCGACGTGATCGCCACGCCGACCTCGCCGATCCCGGCCTTCCGCCTCGGCGAGCGGCTCGCCGACCCGCTGCAGATGTACCTGGCGGACATCTACACCATCTCCTGCAACCTGGCCGGGCTGCCCGGGCTCTCGCTCCCCTGCGGCTTCACCGAGGCGGGGCTGCCGATCGGGCTGCAGCTCCTCGGGCCGCCGCTCGGCGAGGAGCAGGTCCTCGCGGCCGCCGCGGCCTACGAGGCGCTCGCCGGCTGGGGGGCGCGCCGCCCGCCGCTCGAGGCGCGCGCCGGGGCCGCAGCCACGGAGGGCTCCGCAGCCACGGAGGGCTCCGCAGCCACGAAGGGCTCGCGATGACCACGATGGGCGCGATGACCGCAGCCACGGAGGGCTCGCGATGACCGCGACGACCGCGATGACCGCAGCCGAGCTCTACGCGCTGCCCGCGCCAGGGCAAGAGCCGCGGTTCGAGGTGGTGATCGGCCT
>JAKLHH010000564.1 GCA_022710245.1 Myxococcota bacterium | reverse complement strand
GGTCGCGCTGCGCCCCTCCGATGGCAAGGTGCTCTGGACGACGGTCGGTCCGGCGGGCTCGCTCCTCGGACCCCGCGTCGCCGCCGGCTCGGTCTTCGTGGTCACGCCCGAGGTCAGCGACTACTCGCTGCGCCGGATCGATGGCGCCAGCGGGCAGACGCTGTGGAAGCAGGCCGCGGCCGGCATCGTGCAGAGCGAGAGCGTGCTCCTGCGGCCGGGCAGCGGCGACGCGGTGGTGGTCTCGACGAAGATGGACTACGGCACGCAGCCGCCGCGCTTCACCACCATCCGCCTCGACCGCCTCGGCCTCGCGACGGGCGCTCCGCTCTGGACCCTGACCGTTGGCAGCAACCTCCCCGGCGCACCGCAACACGCACCGGACGACTACTCGCCCGTGCCGAGGATCGTCGGAGGCCACGGTGGCAGCGTGTTCCTGCTGCGCCAGGGCGTGCTCCACGCGCTCACACTCTGAGCGTGAAGCGGGAGCCGGGGTGATCGCTTCGCCTGCTCCCCCTGCCTCCACCCGCGCGACGCCGGCCTCGAGCCCGGCGAGGTGAGGCGCGGCCACGGGCCACTGGCGCTCGGCCGTGGTCCGCGGTAAGGATCCCCTATGGCGCGGATGAAGCTAGGTGAGGTGCTGGTCCAGGCGGGAGCCATCGACGAGCTCCAGCTCCGGGCCGGGCTCGCCGAGCAGCGCAAGTGGGGCAAGCCGCTCGGTCGCACCCTGATCGAGATGAAGGTCATCGACGAGAACACCCTCGTCGCCGCCCTGACCAGGCAGTCGGGCATCCCCAACGTCGACCTCGACGCGATCACCGTCGAGCCCGCGGCGCTCGCCTTCCTCACCCACCGGCTCTGCGTCGACAACGGCTGCCTCCCCTTCCGGCACACCGCGCGAGGCAACTTCCTCGACGTGGCGATGTCGGACCCGACCAACCCGCAGGTCTTCGATCGCATCCGCGTCGCCACCCGCTGCAACATCCGCCCCTACCTGGCCGGGCCCTTCGCGATCGACAAGGCGATCCGCAAGCACTACCTCGGCCAGGCCGTCGACCCGTCCATCGGCCAGGACAACCGCCCCTGGCAGCAGGGCCGCGCCGGGGAGATGCTCTTCGACGAGCGGGGCCAGATCACGGTGCGCACGGGCGAGCACCAGCTCGAGGATCTCGAGCTCGAGGTCTCGCGGGTGGGGACCGCCGACCACCAGGCGCCCATGCCGCCGACCCGGATGCTGGAGAGCGCCTCCGAGGACCACGGCCACCCCGAGATCGCCGCCGACCTGGAGCGGGTGCTCGAGGAGGTGAGCCGCCTGACCGCGCTCCTCGAGCGCGACGAGAAGGTGATCCGCAAGCTGATGGCGCTCCTCGTCGAGAAGGGCCTCTGCACCAAGGAAGAGCTGCTGGCGCGCATCAGCAAGGAATAGCCCACACCGCGAAGATCCCCGAGGAGCGAAGAGATGGCCGACAGCCAGAGTCCCCGAGAGGGCAAAGGGGCCGGGGGCGCCCCGTCCTCGCGTCCCGAGAGGACGCTCCGGGATGAGACAGGGGGCGCCCCGTCCTCGCGTCCCGAGAGGACGCTCCGGGATGAGACAGGGGGCGCCTTGCAGCACGCCTCCCCCGCCGCCGAGCTCGCCGCGATCCTGGAGAGCCCGCGCGCGCCCGCGCTGGTGCGCGAGCTGCCGAGCGTGCAGCTCCACCGCCTCGTCGCGGCGCTCGGCCGCGTGGACAGCGCCGAGCTCCTCGCGCTGGCCTCGCCCGCGCAGGTGCGCGAGCTCCTCGACCTCGAGCTCTGGGAGGGCGACCGCGTGCAGGTCGCCGAGGCGTACGACTGGCTGCAGGCGCTGGCGGGGCTGGGCGTGCCTGGCCGCCGCGACCTCGCGAGCCTCGACGTGGAGCTCCTCGGCTACCTGATCCTCGCCCGCGCGCGCGTGCACCTGGTCGAGGATCCCGACGAGGAGTGGGATCCGCGGGAGAGCGAGGCGCAGCTCTGGAAGACGCCGGACGGCTGGTTCCTCCTCGAGGTCGAGTCGGCGGAGCGCGCCGACGCCGAGCAGCTGATCGCGGTGGTCGAGGCGCTCTACGCCGAGGACCTCGACCTGACCCGGCGCCTGCTGCAGAGCCTGGTCTGGGAGCTGCCGCTCGAGCTCGAGGAGATGAGCTACCGGTGGCGGAACGGGCGCCTGCAGGACCTCGGCTTCGCCGACCCCGAGGAGGCGCTCCTCCTCTACGCCCACCTCGATCCCGCCTCGGTGCGGGTCGACGAGGGGACCGCCGACCGTCCTCTGCGCGCCGACCCGGAGGCGGCGCCGAGCAGCGAGCTCGTGCGCATCCTCCCCGCCGCGGACTCGTTCTGGCAGCGCGCGGTGGCGCGGGTGGAGGACGACGCGGAGCGCGAGCGGCTGGCGGGCGCGCTCCTCGCGGTCAGCAACCGCGCCATCACCGCCGACCGCGTCGACCCCTCCGACGAGGAGGGGATCCGGCGCAGCCTCGACGGCCTCCTCTGGCGGCTCAGCCTCGGGCTCGAGCGCCTGACGGGCGGCGACGAGGCGCGCGCGCCGGCGGTGCTCGCGGGCGTCGCGCTGCTGCGGGTCGCGCGGGTCGGCCACAGCGTGGTCCTCGACGCGCGGCGGCGCCTGCTGCCGCCGCTCCGCGTGGGCACGCTCGGCAGCGCGCCCGGCCGCCTCGATCGCCTGGCCCCTCCCCTCTCGCTGCAGCTCGCCGGGCTCGCCGCGCCGCGGCCGAGCTGCTACGACGCCGCGCGCCGGGCGCCGCGGCCCTTCCACACGCTCGCCGAGCTCACCGTCGCCGCGGGCTGGATCGATCGCGCGCTGGCGGCCGCCGGGCTCCTCGCGCGCCTCGGCCTGCTGCCGAGCGCGGCGCCGGCGGCGGGCGGACGGGTCCCGGCCGGCCTCACCTTCGGCGATCTCTACCGCACCCAGGTCGCGAACCGCCTCCTCGGCCGCGTGGGTCTGCGGCCCCTCGATGGCGAGGCGCTGGCGCGGCTGCTCCGCGAGCACGCGCGACCGGCCGCGAGCTCCGCGCGCGAGGCGGCGCTGCGCGAGGCGGCCTCGCGGCTGGCGCCGGGCCGCGAGGGCGCGAGCCCGCTCGAGGCGGCGTGGATCGAGGAGTGGCTGGCGGAGCTCGAGGAGAAGGTGGGGCGGCTCGACCCGGAGCAGCTCGACCTCCGCTTCGTCGAGGGGCTCTGGCTGGTCCGGGCTCAGGGCTAGATGAACGAGCGCGATTCCGCGCGCTCATCTAGGCTAGGTTCGTTTGTCGGAAGACCTACCAAATCACCGGTCACGATTCGTGGGTGACTGTTCGAGAATCGTGACCGGTGATTCTGGGAGCAGGGGGTAGTGTCCCTCCACCCGGCGCTGCCGCTGAGCTAGGGCGCCGCCACGTACTGCATCTCCACCCTGGAGTACGTGTGAGCCTCGGTCGAGACCCCTCCCGCCGGGCCGGCGTTGAGGTTCGCCTGGTAGAGTAGCCGCCGCAGCGTCACAGGCTTGCCGCCGATGGTGGTCGCGTAGGAGCTGGCGCTGGCGTACGAGTTGTTCATGGTGGTGGTGCCGCGCGCGCCGAGGATGCCGATGTAGTCGTTGAGGTTGACCGGGATGAAGACGGGCACGAAGCTGGTCCCCGCGACGTTCGCCTGGTAGAAGAGCGAGGTGCCAGTCGTGGTCGCCGGATAGGTCGCAGGGGCCGCCGCGAACCGGATCACCTGCAGGTTCTGCACCGCGGTGCCCACGTCCGTCGGGACGCGCAGCCCTGTGATGACCATGTTCACCGGCGCCTGGAACCAGTGCCCGCGGGTGGTGGAGTCCTGGTAGTTGGTTCCGAACGCCCCGACGTCTAGCGCCTGCGTGATCCCGATGCAGGAGCCAGCGACACAGGCCTGGCTGGGTGCGCAGGCCACGCCCGCGTTCGCTGCCAGGCAGTCGCCGCTGGCGCCGCAGTTGGTCGGGCTACTCAGCGGGTCGATGCACTTGCCGCTGCAGTTGACCAGGCCGCTCTGGCAGGTCAGGCCGCACTTGCCCGCCGAGCAGACCTGCCCCGCGGAGCACTTGGTCCCGATGGTGGTGCCGGTGCAGGCGCCGCTCGCCCCGCAGTAGGTGTTGTCGACCAGCGGGTCGATGCACTTGCCGCCGCAGTTGATCAGGCCGCTCTGGCAGCTGAGCGTGCACTTGCCGGCAACACAGACGTTGCCGGCCAGGCAGGTGGCGCCGATGGTGGCGCCGGTGCAGGTGCCGCTCGCCCCGCAGAAGGTGTTGTCGACCAGCGGGTCGATGCACTTGCCGTTGCAGTTGATCAGGCCGCTCTGGCAGGTCAGACCGCACTTGCCCGCCGAGCAGACCTGCCCTGCCGAGCACTTGGTGCCGATGGTGGTGCCGGTGCAGGCGCCGCTCGCGCCGCAGAAGGTGTTATCCACCAGCGGGTCGATGCACTTGCCATTGCAGGCGATCAGCCCGCTCTGGCAGGTCAGGCCGCACTTGCCCGCCGAGCAGATGTTGCCCGCCGTGCAGGTGACCCCGACGGTGCCACCAGTGCAGGTGCCGCTCGCGCCGCAGAAGGTGTTGTCGACCAGCGGGTCGATGCACTTGCCGTTGCAGCTGATCAGGCCGGGCTGGCAGGTGAGGCCACACTTGCCCGCCGAGCAGACCTGGCCCGCCCCGCACTTCACGCCGACGGTGGCGCCGGCGCAGTCGCCGCTGGCGCCACAGAAGGTGTTGTCGACGAGCGGGTCGACGCACTTGCCGCTGCAGGCGATCAGCCCCTGCTGGCAGCTGAGGCCGCACTTGCCCGCCGAGCAGAGGTTGCCCGCCTTGCAGCTGACGCCGACGTTCGCGCCGGTGCAGTCGCCGCTGGCGCCGCAGAACACGTTGTCGACGAGCGGGTCGACGCACTTGCCGCCGCAAACGATCAGGCCCTGCTGGCAGGTGAGCACGCACTTGCCCGCCGTGCAGGTGCTGCCCGCGTCGCACTTCACGCCGACGTTGGCGTCCTTGCAGTCGCCGGTCGCGCCGCAGTAGCCGTTGTCGAGGAGCGGGTCGACGCACTTGCCGTTGCAGGCGATCAGGCCGCTCTGGCAGCTGAGCGTGCACTTGCCGGCCGCGCAGAGGTTCCCCGCGTCGCACTTGGCGCCCGCGCTGGCGCCCGTGCAGTCGCCAGTCGCACCGCAGAAGGCGTTGTCGAGCTGCGGGTCGACGCACTTGCCGCCGCACTGGATCCGGTCGGCCTGGCAGGTCACGCCGCACTTGCCCGCCGCGCAGACGTTGCCGGCCTCGCACTTCTTGCCCGCGTTGGCGCCCGCGCAGTCGCCGGTCGCGCCGCAGAAGGAGTTGTCGACCTGCGGGTCGATGCACTTGTCGCCGCACTTGGTGAGGCCGGTCTGGCAGGTCAGACCGCACTTGCCCGCCGAGCAGACCTTGCCCGTCTCGCACTTGGCGCCGGCGCTGGCGTCCTTGCAGTCGCCGGTCGCGCCGCAGAACACCGGGTCGACCTGCGGGTCGATGCACTTCCCGCTGCAGTTGATGAGGCCGGTCTGGCAGGTCAGACCGCACTTGCCCGCCGAGCAGACGTGGCCGGCCTCGCACTTGGTCCCCGCGTTGGTCCCGGTGCAGTCACCGCTCGCCCCGCAGAACCCCGGGTCGACGAGCGGGTCGACGCACTTGCCGCTGCACTTGACCTGTCCCGTCGTACAGCCGCC
>JAKLHH010000563.1 GCA_022710245.1 Myxococcota bacterium | reverse complement strand
CGGCCCGCCTGCCCACCCCGCGGCGGCTGGTCGTGGACAGCGAGCACGGTCCGGTGGTCGTCCAGCTCGAGCACGCGCTGCTGGAGGTGGACGCGGCCTGCTGCCGCGAGCTGCAGCAAGAGGACCGCGTGGTCGTCCTCGATCCAGGGGCAGGCGAGGCGGCGCGCGCCGCGCGCTGCGAGCTGCGCTGGCTTCCGGCGGGGACCACGGTCCGCGTGAGCGGCGTGCCGACCTGGGAGCCCGACCCGGACGGCGCCGGCTACCGGGAGACCCGCCAGCGGCCGGTCCTCGGCCGCCGGGAGGCGCTGGCGAAGCTGGTGGGCTACTCTCCCGAGGAGCAGCGAGCTCGTGACCGCTGGCTCCTCGCGCGCTGCTGCGCCTCCGCGGTGGTCTGCGCCGCGGCGATGGCCGCGGCCCTCGGCGAGTGGATCGTCGTGCGCTGAGGCCCGCGGCGCCGCGCGCTTGTCGTGACCGGGGATTCGTGGTCTCTTCTTGCCATGCGACGCAGCGACGAACTTCCCCGTGGTGGAGGGCGTGGGCGAGGGCGCGAGGCGCCGGGGGAGGGGACACCGACAGGAGGGCAGGGGCGCTGCACGCGGCGCGAGCTGGTGCTCGGCTCGGCCGCGCTCCTCGGCGGGGCGTTGCTCAGCGGCTGCAGCCGGCGGGCTCACCTGCGGCGCCCGGTCGCCTCGTCGCCGGCCGTGGCCGCCAGGCTGGAGTCGGGCTCACCCTCGAGGCTGCCGCTCGTCGAGGTGCAGGGCGCTCCGCGCGAGCTCGGCCGCGGCGCGGGCCAGCAGCTCGCCGGCGTCTTTCGCGACGTGCTCGCCGGCCGGGCCGGGTGGTGGCGTGACCTGAAGAGCTTCGCCGACGCGCGTCCTCCGCTGCGCGCGAAGTTCCTGGCCGCCGCCGCGGAGCACACGCCCGCGGCGCTCGAGGAGCTGCGCGGTTGGGCGGAGGGCTACGGCGTCGCCTTCGAGGATCTCCTCACCTTCAACCTGCAGGCCGAGTACGGGGCGCTGCGGAACGCGGAGCGCCGCAAGCAGGGTGAGCAGCAGCCCGGCTGCTCGACGGTGGTGCTGCGCGACTCGCAGCGCCTCATCCTCGCCCACAACGAGGACGGCGACCGCGCTTACCTCGATCGCATGTTCCTGCTGCGCGCGCGGCCGACCACCGGGCCCGGCTTCCTCGCGGCCTGCTACCCGGGCATCCTCCCGGGGAACGCGCCCTGGGCCAACGAGCGCGGGCTCATCTCGACGACGAACTTCATCGCCACCCAGGAGGTGCGGGCAGGCGGGATCGGCCGCTACTTCCTGCACCGCGCCGCGCTCGGCGCCGGGAGCGTGGCCGAGGCGATCCGGGCCTCGACCCCGGCGGAGCGCGCGTACTCGTTCCACTCGATCTTTGCCTCGGCCAGCGAGCGGCGCGCGGTCTCCCTCGAGGTGACCCCGGACCGCACCTCCGAGGAGGACGCGGCCGGGCTCTACCTGCACACGAACCACCTGGTGCACGAGGCGATGCGCGAGGTCCCGCAGGACTCCGACTACGTGGGGCTCTCCTCGACGAGCCGCTACCGCGTGCTGAGCGACTGGAAGTCCAGCGTCGAGGACCTCGCGGTGCTCACCGACGCCGAGCTGGCGGGCGCGCTCTCCAGCCACGTGGCGCGGCCGCACTCGCCCTGCCGTCACCCGGAGGCGGAGGTGCGCGGCGCCACGGTGCTCTGCGCCATCTTCGATGTCCCGGCGCGGCGGCTCAGGCTCTACCGGGGCCAGCCGTGCGCGCGCCGATCGGAGACCTACGCCGTCTGAGCCACGGCAGGCCCCATCCTCGCGCGGCCTCTGGATCAGGGCTGGATGACGAAGCTGTCGGCGGCGAGGGCGATGCTCGCGCCGAGGGGATCGGGCGTGAGGAGGTTGCCGAGCTTGAAGGCGATCAGGCGCTTGTCGGTCAGCACGAGCAGGCGTTCGTCGACGGGGTGCGCGACGACGAGCTTCACGGTCCCGTAGGCGGCCGACGCCACGGAGGCGTCCATGATCGCCTTGTCGGAGCCGTCGGCGTAGACGAGGATCCGGTTCCCCGCGAGCTGACCGAAGCGCCGGTTGTAGGTGGTGGTGAACAGGACGCTGTCGACGAAGGTGAAGGGGAAGGCCTGGATCGCCCCGGCGGGGAGCGGGCTCTTGACAGCGTACTGGACGAGCTGGAGCTCGGCGCTGCTCGACGCGGACCGCGCGAGGCGCAGGTAGGCAAGGTTCGGGTTCGACCCCGGAGCGCGAGCGAGCGCGACCAGGTTCGTGTACGTCACCCAGACCAGGTCCTCGACCTGGAGATCGAGGAGGTCGAGCTGGTGGACTACCTTGCCGGCCGGGTCGACGAGCACCGCCGAGCGCGCCCCGGTCTGGGCGTTCTTGACTCGCACCACGAGGTAGGCGCTCTTGGCGAACTTGAGCGAGAGCCCCGGGGCGTCCTCGAGCGCGGAGACCACGACCTGCTCCGGGACGAGCTGCTGGTCGAGCGAGATCGCGACGGGGGAGGCGCCGATCCGCATCGCGAAGACCTCGCGCTTGCCGCCCAGGTCCGTGATCCCGGCGAGCCAGCCAGCGCCGGCGAGGTCGGCGAACGAGGTCGCCCGCACGACGCCACGGAGGTTGTCGAGCTTGGTCGCCTTGAGCGTCCCGCCGATGAGGGTCGGCGGCTCGGGGAGCTCGAGCTTCGTGACCGCCTCCGGCCCCCCCCCGGAGCAGTAGAGGGCGCGCTCCGGTCTGAAGAAGAAGAAGGGGTCCGTCTTCGGGGTGGCCTTCAGCATCTCGAAGGTCGGCTCGAAGGCGCTCCCTTCGACGCTCCTGCACTCGCTCGGGAGCTTGACGACCACGCCCCTGACGAGGTCGGCGAGCGCCATGCCGCTCGCGTGCTCGGCGAGGAGGTAGCGGCCCGAGGGCGAGACCTTGGGCGGGCGGGCGATCGTCCCCGGGATCGAGAGCTTGCCCTCGTCCTTGAGGCTGGCCTGCGCGAAGAGCTGCACGCTCGCGGTCGTGCTGGAGCCGGAGGCGACGAGCCTCGTGATCTCGATCGGGCCGGAAGAGAGCACCGCGAACGCGTCGCCTGTGCCGGCCCTCTCGTCCTTGACGAAGTAGGAGCTCGCCCCGTCGGGGGTGAGCGCGGAGACCGTGCAGGCGAAGACGTGCCCGGCGCGACCGCCGACGCAGGGGATACTGGTCTCGGACTTCGGCCCGATCGTCACCTGCAGGGCCGCGCTCGTCGGGTGCTTCCAGACCGGGACCTCGATCCGTTCGCCGATCCGGTAGGGCCCCTTCCCGGTGTTGCCGAGCTCGCCCTTCACCGTCGTCGGGGGCGGCGGGAGATCGTCCCTGGGCGACCCGTCGGGCCGCTGGCCGTCGCCAGCCGGGCCGAGCCCCTCGCGGCGCCCGCCGTCGGGCCTGGCCTTGTCATCGAGCTTGTTGCCGATGATCAGACTGCAGCCCACGAAGCTGAGCAGGAGCAGCGAGAGCACGGTACGCATGGACGTGACCTCATGACGGTTCTTGGAGCGAGATCAAGGTATCACCACTGGCGGGTGGTGTTGAAGGGGCCTCGGCGGGCCTCGGCGGGCCGCCGACCAGCGGCGGCGGCTGCGGGTCGATGGCTCAGGCGACCGTGAGCCGCGCCGACCAGCGGCGGTAGGCCGGCTCCAGCTCGATGATGGTCCCGAGGGCCTGCTCCAGCCGCTGGCGCGTCGCCGCCCGGAGCCTGCGCTCCGGCGGCTGCGGCGTCGGGTAGAGCTCGAGGCTCTGCCGGGCCGGGGGAGGCGCCTGCGGCGGGCCGTCGGGGGCTGACCGGGAGAGGCGCGGCTCGAGCGCCGGCGTGGCGCTGGTCAAGGCAGAGGAGCTGCCTCTTCGAAGGAGGTCGCGGCGACCTCCTCTGCCACCAGGTAGCCCTCGAGCGACGCAGTGGACTTCGTGCAGGTGCCCGACGCCTGGTTGTAGATGCTCCCCGAGTGAAGTGGCCCCACCCTGAAGATCCGGCTCCGGTTCGGGCAGGTCGTCGTGCTCGAGATGGAGACCGCGGAGCCGGAGGTGGCACAGCCCACCGCCATCTTCGACGCGAGCGGCGAGGCGCAGGCAGCGTCCGTGAAGGAGTTCCACCAGAGACCCCAGCCAACAGGCTTGGTCAGACAACGAACCTTGCCATCGGCAGCGACGGAGAACACGCAAGGTTCCTTTCGCACGTTGTCGTAGAAGTCCTCGATCGACTGCCGCAGGCCTCCAATCTTCAGAGCCTTCCGTTCCACCCGCAGCTTCCCAGGGAGCGGCACCTCGACCGCCGCGGGAAACGTGCTGACCGGGATCGGGCCCCCCATCTCATTGACCTTGCTCTCGGACGAATAGCTGATTGTCCCACCGCACTGCTCTCCGAAGTGAAGCTTCCGGGTCTGGCTCAACGGCCCCACCCCTCGCGGCTCGTACGTCACCGGACACCCGGTCCCGCTCACCGCGACCGACGACAGTGGCTCACAGGACGACGACACGAAGGCGGGGGTGGTGCAGGCGGCGTCGGCGAAGTACTGGGCGCTGCCCTCCACGGTGGACATGCACCGGAACACTCCGTCCGTTGCGCGTCGGAACTCGCAGCTCGCGCCTCTGGCCGGGTCTCGCCAACCCGCGAAGCCTCGCGCACCATCCTCCGCTACCAGGTAGCGGGCCACCACCCCTGCCTGCGCTGGCCCGTCCACGAACGTCGCTGCTACGAAGCTGGCGGGGGGGAGCTCTGCACCGAGGACCACGGACGGCGAGCTACCGTAGCTCTTGCAGATGCCGTCGAGCTTCACGTAGTAGGGCCTCGCGCTCAGGGATCCGCTCACCGAATACACCCGCGCGTTGCAGCCGCCGAGCGCAATCGACCAGTAGGCCGGGACTGCCGTTGCGCAGGCGTTCCCTTCTCCTCCGAGATACCGAAGCACGAGAACCGAGCCCGAGCAGGTCGCATCGCCGTAGGCGGCAGACCATCCCTCCGAGTCCGTCTTCAGCGGAAGACAGCGCTGCACACCGTCAGCCGCGGTGCGAAACCTGCAATCGACCTTCAGCTGGCTGTCGTACCACCGGTCGAAGCCGCCCCAGCGGTCGGAGAAGACCGTGCCGCCGGAGCTCACGCGCATCTTCGCGATCAGTCGCGAGCCACTGCTGAACTGTAGTGTCACGTCCAGCTCGCCACCGAAAGGATCGCCAGCCCCGTCCAATCTTCCCGAGTCATCGGGCCTCACCCCGTCGGCGGTCCTCACCCGGTCGCCGGGCCTCACTCCGTCGGCGGGCCTCACCCCGTCGGCGAGCGCCCCTGCGTCAGCAGCCGCGCTCGATGAGGAGCACGCGCCCGAGAGTATGAGCATGAGCATGACCACGAACATGACCGCGAACATGGCCACGACGCTCTGGCTGGCAAACCGAGCCTGCATCGACTACCTCGCGAAGTGCCTGATGAGCCTGCACGACTCTATCTGCATCGAGCGCAGCGTTCAACCAGAGCGGAGACCGGGGCTGAGCCCCGCGCCCGCGTTCTCCGACGAGGATGTGAGCGAGATGGAGCGCGGGCTCGCCAGCGCTGTTACCTGCCACGTCGCGCGGCGGCCTCGCGCTGTTGCCGCTGGATGGCTGGCCACCCGTACCGCTGGCGCATGGCCTCGTTCCAGTCACCGAGCTCCCGGTCAGTCATGCGACCAGCGAG
>JAKLHH010000562.1 GCA_022710245.1 Myxococcota bacterium | reverse complement strand
TCAGCAGCAGCTCGTCGACCAGGCGCGGCGCGGGCTGGCGGCGGTCATCGAGCGCGCGGCGCGACCGTTCCCGCTCCTCGCCGCCGCGGCCGCGAGCGGCGCCAAGGGGCTGCTCCCCGCGGCGCCCCCCGAGGAGGCCGAGCGCATCCACCAGCCTTACGCGCTCTCCCTGCTCGTCGCCGGGCTCCCCGCGCTGGAGTGGGCGACGGCTGCGGGGCTGAGCCCCAGCGGGCTCGGCAGCGAGCTCCGCGAGGCGCTGCAGGAGCACCACAAGCTGGTCGGCACGCCCGTCCCGGCCGAGGGACCCGCGGTGCACGCGGCCGACCTCCTCGGCGGCGCACGCCACGAGGGGCTCGGCACGCTGCTCGCGGCGGTGGCCGGCGCCGCCTTCAGCCCCTCCTCGGTGGTGCTCAAGATCAGCAAGCGGGTCGGCGAGCTCGGCTCCTCGAGTCTGATCAGCGCGCTCTCCCGCCTCGGCACGCTGGTCGTCAACACTCTCGACGACGAGAACGCGGCCGACCACGACGCGCTGATGATGAACGTGCGCTGGGTCCTCGGCGAGCTGCTCCTCGAACGCGAGGCCCGCCGCGCCGGGCTCCTCTCCAAGGAGCTCGAGCGGCTGCTCGCGAAGGACCCCCTCTGGAAGGTCGCCGCGGGCGCCCCCGAGCCGCCCGACGCCGCGCTGGTCGCGCTCCACCTGAGCCAGCTCGACCTGGCGGTCGGTCGTGCGCGCGGCGCGCGGGACCGCTTCCTGCAGCTGATCGATCGCGTCGCGCACCCGGGCGGCGACGGACCGGAGCAGCAGATGGGCCATCGCCGCCTCGGCTACGTGGTGGCGGGGCTGGGGATGCCGCTCCTGCGCGGGACCTCCACCGAGCTCCTCTCGGCAGGCCGCGAGGCGATCGCCGCGCTCGCGCCGATCGCCGGCGCGCGCTGAATCAGCTCATTCGCGGGCATCACAGGGTTGGAGGGCAGACGGACCCGCTCCAGCGAAGGACCGCCCGCTCCAGCGAAGGACCGCGGGACCGGAGGGGCAGACGGACCCGCTCCAGCGAAGGACCGCGGGACCGGAGGGGCAGACGGACCCGCTCCAGCGAAGGACCGCGAGACTGGAGGGGCAGACGGACCCGCTCCAGCGAAGGACCGCGAGACTGGATGGGCAAACGGACGCCGTCGACCTTTGGGCCAACGGGTCGAAGGACCGCGCGGAGCTACGCAGAGGAGCGAGGTGCTACTTGCGGATCCACTCGTGCGGCAGGTCGCGGTACGAGCCGCGCGTCACCGGCAGCGCGGTACCGTCCTTCTGGCAGACGTAGGTCATCCCACCGGGGACGCGCTTCAGCAGCGTGAGCTCGCCGTTGCACTTCGGGCAATGGACCACCAGGCGCTGGTTATCGCGGACCGCCGGGTTGTTCTTGGAAACAGCCATGGCAACCTCCCGAGACAGCTCTCTTCACTACTGGATGGCAGGCGGGTTGGCAAGTCCTTTTCGCCCCCTGGATCCTGGATCCCGGCCGGCGCTGGCGGGCGGAATGCTCAGGGACGAGGCGGCGGGGCCTTGTAGTAGACGCGCTCATCCAGCCCGGGCCGCACGTAGTCCGGGAGCAGCCCCACCTGGCGGTAGCCGAGGCGCTCGTAGAACCGGTGCGCGCCAGCGTTCTCCGCCGAGGCGAGGAGGATGATGCCGCCCTCCCTCAGGTGGCGCTCCTCCAGCGCGTCGAGCAGCGCCGCGCCCACCCCGCGGCCGGCGAAGCGCTCATCGACCGCGATCAGGCGCAGGTAGCCGCTGCGGTCGAAGGCGCCGCGGCGTACGAACCAGACGAAGCCCGCGACCTCCCCGCCGAGCTCGATCACCAGCAGCACAGCGCGCGGCTCGCCGAGCGCGGCCTCGAGCAGCCGGCGCGCGGCCTCGGCGCCGAACTCGTAGCGACGGAAGAGCTCGAGGCCGCCCACGATCGCCGCGCAGGCGTCCAGGTGTCGGGGCTCGAGCGGGAGCAGCTGGAGGTCGTCGGAGGAGCTCATCTCACTCTCCCTTGGAGGCGGGCGCGGGTCTGCTGCGCAGGACCAGCGCGGCAGCGGGAGCCCAGAGGGGTCGGTGCGTGCGCCCCCGCGTGGTGACGGCGCGGACCGCGCCAGGCGGCAGATCGAACCAGAGCTCACGCCGGCCGCCGGAGCGCCGCTGCCCCGCGGGCGGCCTCCCGTCGACGAGGAGCTCGTCAGCTCCGTCCGGCAGGAGCAGGGTGAGCCCCCGCACCGGCCGGCTCGCCTGCGAGGAGACCAGCAGCGCGCCGTCGGCGCGAGGCGCGAGCTCGATCGCGCCGACGCCGAGGAGGTGCTCGGCGAGCGCGGAGAGCGAGGTGACCCAGAGGTCGCCCGCCGCCTGGTGCGCCGCGAGGCGCTGGAAGAGCCGGTCCGCCTCGGGCCGCAGCCGGTAGGTGGCGGCGCTGGGGCCGAGCCGCAGCAGGCTGCGGGGCGCGAAGTGCCCGCGGAGCTGGTAGGTGTCGAGGTAGACGTGGGCGATGTAGAGCCCGCGCTCCTCCTCGAGCTGGTGGAGCGCCTCCTCGGAGAGTCGCTGCAGGGCGGCGCCGCGCGGGAGGAAGAGCCGCGAGGAGGCGAAGAGCGCGAGCGGCGTGCCGGCGGGCGCGCCGGGCGGGGCGAAGGCATAGAGGAGCGGCCGCCGCCAGGCGGGGCGCTCGGGCGTGAGGAGATTGAGCGACGGGAGCAGCGGGTCGAGGTCCTCGGCGGACCAGAGGTAGCGGTAGCCAGCGCTGGCCAGGATGGGGAGCAGGTACCACGGCCCGGCTCGATCCCAGCCCCGGCTGCTCACGGCCTCGCAGTTGGTCACCGGCTGGTGGTCGATCCAGGCCCGCGCCCCGCCGAGCGTGCCCGCGAAGGTAGCGAGCGCCGCCCTCACGGCCTCCGGGGGATCGCGCCAGCCGCTCACCGAGTGCGGGACCACCTCCACGCCCGCGCGGACCAGCGCGCCCAGCAGCGCACGGTAGCGCGGCTCCTCGAGCTGGTGGGCGTAGCCGCGGGCGTGGCTGAGGAAGATCGACTTGGTGTAGACCAGCCCTCGGTTGACGAGGCCAGGATAGCGGACACCCACCTCGCCGCGCGCGAGCGCGCCGGTGGCGCCGAAGGCGAGCGCCTCGAGCTTGGCCGCGCTCGACTGATCGGCGTGGTCGGTGAAGACCACGGCGGCGCGGCGGCCTGCAGGGTAGCGGGCGACGAGCAGCGGCGGCAGCGGCCCCGCGACGAGCGCCGCGCGGAGAGCGCGCCGGCTGCCGGCCGGCTGCACCGTCGCCGAGAGATCCCCGCGCGCGACGCGGGTCGCCTTGCGGAGCGCGCAGGTGAGGTGCGGGCGGAACGGGTGGTTGCCCTCGTGGTCGAGCTCGAGGTCGAGGAGCACACGCCCGGCGGCCGGCCGCGCCCACAGCCCCTGCACGCCGCGCCCGCCGAGGAGCTGCAGCTCGTGGCCGCCCCGCTCGAGGCGGACCAGGTGCGGGTCGAGCGGACCGGCGAAGAGCGGCGCGTCCACGCGTCGCCAGCGGTAGGCGCGATCGATCGCCTGCGCGCTCACCTCGCCAGCCCTGAGGCGGAGCCGCTCCTCGCGCACGGCCACCTCCTCGCCGTACTCGGCCTCGAGCGCGAGCTCGATCCGCGGCAGGCCCGGTCGCTGCGTCAGCACGAGGCGGTAGCGCGCCCCCGCGTGCTGGCCGAGCAGGCTGAAGCTCCAGCCTCCGTCCGCCCGGACGCGCAGCGCCGGCGCGGCGAGGGGGACCTGGACCGGGCGCAGCGGCAGCGCTCGCCGCCGCGGCTGCCGCTCGGGCGGACCGGCCGAGACCCAGAGCTCGGGCACCAGCTCGAGGAGGAGCGTCCCGTCCGGCGTGGCCAGGCGCAGGCCCTCCGGCGCCCTCAGCACCTGATAGGGACGCGCCGCGGCCGCTGGCGGGGTCGCCAGGGCGGGGCGCCCGTGGGCCGTCAGGGCCGCCAGGGCGAGCAGGAGCACCTCTCGCGCGCGCATGCGCGGCGAGGATACCGCAGCAGCGCACCTCGGGCACCAGCCGCGGCGCCCCGGGGGTCCTGACGGGGCCGCACCCGCGACCAGGGTGGGCCGCCCGCAAACCGGGTCGCACGAGGGTGCGCACCGCGGTGGGCACGACGAGGTGCGGCGCGGGGCGAAGCCCGCGATCCGCCGTGCTCGTCGCCGCGGCACGTCACTTGCGTTCCCGGAGCTCATGCCTCCGCGGTCGCTGCTCCCCGTCGCTGCCGTCCTCGCGGCGCTCGCCGCCTGTGACCTGCCCGCGCTGCCCGTCGACCGGGGCGACTCGCCGCTCCTCGCCGCCTTCGAGCGCGCCGCAGCGGAGAGCGGCGTCCCCGAGGATCTGCTCCTCGCCGTCGCCTACGTGGAGACGCGCTTCAGCCACCGCCTGACACCCTCGCGACTGGACGGCTACGGTCTGATGCACCTCCGGCGCGGCGGCAGCCTCGAGCGCGCCGCGGCGCTCGCCGGGCTCCCCGAGGCGACGCTCCTCGCCTCGCCGGACGCGAACGTGCGCGGCGCGGCGCTGGCGCTCGCCGAGGCCGCGGCGCCTGACCGGCCCGAGGAGCTCGCGGGCTGGGGCCCGGCCCTCGCGCGCTGGAGCGGGCTCGGTGAGGGCGGCACGCTCTACGCCCGCCAGGTCCTGGCGACGCTCGTCGCTGGAGCCAGCGGCCGCGACGACGCCGGCCGCGCGCTCCGCGTCCCCGCGCATCCGGCGCTGGCGGGCGCGGGGCCCGGCCTCGGCGTCCGCGAGAGCGCGCTGACGCCGGACTACTCCGGCGCGCAGTGGCAGGGCCCGGCCTGCTGCAGCTCCTCGCGGGCCGGGGCCGCGGTCTCGATGGTGGTCATCCACACCTGTCAGGGCGGGTTCGCGGGCTGCGCGAGCTGGCTGAAGGGCTGCAACGACGTCTCGGCGCACTACGTCGTCTCCTCGACGGGCGAGGTGGTGCAGCTCGTCGACGAGTCGCTCAAGGCGTGGCACGCGGGCTGCGTGAACTCGAAGAGCGTGGGCATCGAGCACGAGGGCTACGTGGAGGACCCGGACAAGTGGTTCACCGAGAAGATGTACTGCTCGAGCGCGAAGCTCGTGCGCTCGATCTGCGCGCGGCACGGCTTCCCCTGCGACCGGCAGCACGTCCTCGGCCACGGCGAGGTGAACAAGCTCTACTGCGGCGGCGACCACACCGACCCGGGTGCGGGCTGGGACTGGGACAGGCTGATGGGCTACGTGGAGCACGGCTGCGGCGAGGAGCCCGCGGGCCGCCCGCAGCTCACCATCACCCTCGACCTGGCGACGGTGCCGGGCACCGCGCGTGACCGCTGCCAGGCCGACGCGAGCGCGGGCATCTTCGACTGGCAGGTCGGCGAGGAGACCGACGCCACCATCGACGTGAAGAACACCGGCGGCGCGGCCGCGAAGGAGGTCGAGGTCGGCCTCGAGCTGGACACGCCCTTCGTGGTGGCCGTGCGCTGGCAGATCCTCGGCGACCTCAAGAGCAGCGGGACCTTCAGCGTCAGCGAGGCGGACGCGCTGCAGACGATCGCGCGAGAGAGCCCGGGGCCGAGCTTCAGGCTCGCGCTGGGCACGCTCTCCGCCGGCGAGACCCGGCGCGTCCAGCTGCGCGTGCGCGCCGCCGCCGGGAGCCTCGGGCTCGCGAGGCACGCCGCGCT